>CAYYDO010000132.1:0-5886 GCA_964470595.1 uncultured Burkholderiaceae bacterium
AGGGTCTTGCCCTCGATGTGGGATGTGTCCTTGATCGGGCGGGTATCGACCAGTGAGCCCGGCAGGAAGGCACGAATACCGTTGGTCATGACCGTCAGGCCGCCCTTGACCTTGCCGGTCACGGTACCAACAACAGTTTCGCCGGATTCCAGAGCCTGCTCGAGCGCAACCCAGGCGGCCAGTCGCTTGGCGCGGTCGCGCGAGAGGCGGGTTTCACCGCGACCATCTTCCAGGGCCTCGATGGCCACGGAGACGAAATCGCCTTCCTTGACATCGACCTGACCCTGGTCGTTGAAGAATTCCTCGAGGGGGATGAAGCTTTCGGATTTGAGACCTGCGTTGACCACGACATGGTTCTGATCGACGCGCAGTACCTCGGCGGTAATCACTTCGCCTGCCCGCATCTCCTGACGGGAGATGGATTCAGCAAACATGGCTGCAAAGGAATCGGGGGGGGCGTTTTTGGCGATATCGCCGAGTTGGTTGAGTTGTTGGGACATGTGGTTGAAAGTTTCCGATGGCTCGCACGAGGCGGACCATCAGCAGAGTTGAAAAAAGATGCAGGCTAGGTGAGTTGCCCGGTCAGTTTCACGGAAACCGAATGCCACGCATTCACCACTGCTTGCACCACCTCGTCAATCGAGAGATCGGTGGAATCGATCACCACCGCTCCCGGTGCCGGTTTCAAGGGGGCCACCGCACGGGACGCATCCCGGGCATCGCGCTCCTCCAAATCAGCGGAAAGGTCGTCAAGGTTACAGGAAAAACCCTTATCAATCAATTGCTTATAGCGCCGCTCCGCGCGTGCGCGGGCAGTGGCGGTCAGAAACACCTTGAGCCGTGCCTGCGGGAAGACCACCGACCCCATGTCCCGACCGTCCGCCACCAATCCGGGCAGGCGCGCAAAGTCGCGTTGACGCAAGAGCAGGGCACGCCGGAGAGCGGGCAGGACGGCGATGCGCGATGCCAGCAGGCCGATTTCCTCGGCACGGATCATCTCGGTCACGTTGACACCGTCAAGCAGGATGGTCTGGCCCAGAAACTCGAGTTCCATGCGGGCGGCCAGCGTCGCCAGCCCGGCCTCATCGCCGGCATCGAGTCCCGCAGTATTCGCGGCCAGCGCGGCAATCCGATACATGGCGCCGCTGTCCAGATAGCCAAACCCGAGAGCGATGGCCACCCGGCTGGCGATGGTGCCCTTGCCCGAGGCCGTGGGACCGTCGATGGTCAGCACCGGCACTGCCCGGGCGGAGATGGCGGAGAAATCCTCGAAAAATCCCGGATAGGTCTTGGCAACACAGGAAGGGTCACAAATCCGCACCGGAGCATTACCGAAACTGGCAAGGGCAAAACTCATGGCCACGCGGTGGTCATCATATGTGTGGATGTCGGCTGGCCGCAGTCGCGACGGCGGCGTGATCCGCAACCAGTCGCTGCCCATCTGCACCTCGGCGCCGAGTCGGCCGGCCTCGGTGGCCATCGCGGCAATCCGATCGGTCTCCTTGACACGCCAGGAGCCGATGCCGCGCAATGTCGTCGGACTGTCGGCAAAGAATGCGCAGGCCACCAGTGCCATGGCAGCGTCTGGAATGTCGTTGCAGTCGACATCGATGCCGTGAAGATGACGGGAGGGCTCCCCGGAAACCGGATCCGCGGGCAGGTCGAACGATGTCTCGATCCAGTCGGGGCCGCGACGGACTGTTGCACCCATGCGTTCGAGTACCTCTGCAAGGCGCACATCGCCCTGCACGCTGGCCTCGCCGACACCGACCACGCGTACCGGACCACCGCCGATGGCGCCCGCCGACAGGAAATAGGAAGCCGACGATGCATCTCCCTCGACCTGCAGGGATCCCGCACCTGCGTAGGCACTCGCCGGGACACGGAAGCGCAGAGGCGACTGTCCGATGCAATCCACCGCGACGCCAAAACGACGCATGACCGACAGCGTGATCTCGATGTACGGGCGGCTGATCAGTTCACCCTCGACTTCGATCTCCACAGCATGACCGAACCGACGGGCCATGATCGGCGCTGCCTGAAGGAGGCCTGTCAGGAATTGACTGGAGGTGCTGCCGCGGACGCGAATCACCGGGACATCGTTCAGTGCGCCACCCGTCACGCGCAACGGGGGATAGCCCTCCGTGCCGAGATACGCGATGCGGGCACCCAGTGCCCTGAGACCATCGACGAGGTCGCCAATCGGACGCTCATGCATCCGCGGCACACCGGATATCTCGACGCAACCACCTGAAGCGAGCGAGGCCACCACCGCCGGCAGGAGCGTGCGGATGGTCAGGCCGGAATTGCCGACAAACAGCCGCAGAGGATCTGCCGGTGCTCCGCATTGCGGGAAGCGGGCGCCAACGCCCTCGATGCGCAGACGACGGGCAGCGCCATCGGACTCGTGTGAGAGTGCTGCCTCTGCAACGACGGTGATCGAAACACCCAGTGCACGCAGAGCGTCGATCATGACGCGGGTGTCATCAGAATCGAGAACATTGCCGAGTTCGGTGATGCCCTCCGAGAGCGCTGCCAACAGCAGCATGCGATTGGAAATGCTCTTGCTGCCGGGAAGAACGATCTCGCCACAGGCCCTGGCGCGCGGCGACAGCACGATGCTGTCCGGATAGACCATCATTGAAGCCCCTTGCGCCAGGCACTGGCCTCGGCAAGAAGCGCCACCAGCGTCTCGCGATCGTTGCGCTCAAGCGCATGCTGCATGGCGCGCAAATGGATCATCCAGCCCGACCACGCTTCGAGAAGGCACTCGCGGTTGTCCAGAAGAATATCGGCCCACAACTCGGGCGAGGAGGCGGCAATGCGCGTGGTGTCGCGCAGACCGCCGCCGTGCAGCGCCTGCGCCACACCCGCCATCGGCGTACCGGAAATAGCCCCGGCCAGCGAAAACGCCAGGGCATGCGGCAGATGACTGATCATGGCCAGCAGCATGTCGTGATCCTCGATCGGCATGGGGCTTGGCATCCCACCCAGCGCCAGCCAGAAAGACTCGACCTCGGCGGTGACATCGCTGTCGGTCGCTGGCAAGGGACTGATCAGCACGCGTGCACCGGCGATCAACCGGGGATTGGCGGCGGCCGCTCCCTGACGCTCGGATCCGGCCATCGGGTGCGACGACACGAAGCGTCCGGCAAGTGCGTGCAGATGCGCCCGGGCTGCTGCAATGACCCCGTGCTTGCTGCTGGCAATATCGGTCACCCAGGCCAGCGGACAGCGCGCGTGAAGGCCCTCGAGGGCGGAAAAGACTGTGCTGCAGGCGCTGATCGGCGCGGCCACCACCACACCGATCCGGGGCGATGTGACACCTCCCGGATGCAGCGCTGCGATATCGTCGATGGACGATACGGCCTGATCGATCAGACCGAGTGTCTCGGCCTGATTCGCCTGCGCGGAATCGATACCAGCGACCATGCCGGCTACCTTGGCGGCGCGGGCGGCGGCACCAATCGAGGCTCCCATGAACCCGGTGCCGATGATCACGAGGATGTCCAGCGATCGCGGCGGCAGAGCGCTCAGACCGGCCTCCCGATGCGTGCAGCCAGCGCAGGAAGCACCTCGGTCATCGCAGCGATGAATCGCTCGTTTTCTGCATGCGTGCCGATCGACACACGCAGCCATTGCGGGAGATCATAGTTGGCTACCGGACGGGTAATCACACCCCGCGCAAGCAGCGCATTGAACACCTGCATGCCGGCATCTTCCGCCTCGCCGACACGCAGCAGAATGAAGTTCCCCTTCGAGGGCACGGTGTGCACACCCACCTGCGTCATCGCACTGACCAGCTGCGTCATCCCCTCCTGATTGACACGCAGTGACTCGGCAAGGAAGGCATCGTCGAACAGGGCAGCAGAGGCTGCCGCCTGCGCCAATGCATTGACATTGAACGGCTGGCGGATCCGATTCAGCAGTTCGGTGATTTCCGCCTGGGCAATGCCGAACCCGATACGCAATCCCGCCAGGCCGTATGCCTTGGAGAAAGATCTGGAGACGAGGAGATTGGGATACTGGGCCACCCAGTCAAAAGCGTTGTAACGATCGGCCCCGGTCAGGTACTCGGTGTAGGCCTCATCGAGGACAACCAGCACATGGCCGGGCACATCCCGGATGAAGGCCTGCAGCTCGGGAGCCGCGATGAAGGTTCCTGTGGGATTGTTCGGATTGGCGATCCAGACCACGCCGGTACGGGGACCGATCGCTGCAGCCATGGCGTGCAGATCATGACCCAGTCCGGCGGTCGCCGGTGTGACCACCGCACGGGCCCCGGTCGCCTGGGTGGCGAGGGCATAGACCGCAAACGAGTGACGGCTGTAGACCGACTCGCGACCCGGCTGCAGGAAGGCATGCGCCACGAGTTCCAGAATGTCGTTGCTGCCATTGCCTAGGGTGACCCACTCCGCCGGCACATTGAAGCGGCGCGAAATGGCCGCCTTCAACTCGAAGCCGTTGCCATCCGGGTAACGACCCAGATCTCCGGCCGCCTCCAGCATGGCCTGCCGCGCCAGGGGGCTCATGCCCAGGGGGTTTTCATTGGATGCCAGCTTGACGATATCAGCCTCGGCGAAACCGAACTGCCGGGCAATCTCCGACACCGGTCGCCCACCCTGGTATGGCGCGATTCCGCGAACGTATTCGGGTGCGGCGGCACCTGGTGTTTCGATCATGACGATGGCTCCTGTGCAGCGGATTTGCCGGCGGTTGAACCAGTAAGGCGATTGAACAGCGGGTACGAGCCGAGATCCTTGAAGAAAGCCGCCCTCTCGCGGATTTCAGCCAGTGCGAGCGCGACATTGGAGTCGTTGCGATGGCCCACCAGATCGATGTAGAAGAAGTACTCCCAGCCCCCCTGACGTGCGGGTCGCGACTCGAACCGCTTCATGGATACGCCATGACGTGCAAGAGGCTCGATGAGGGAGACCACCGCACCAGCCCGATCCGGAACCGAGAGGATGAGTGAGGTCTGATCGACCCCGCAGGCCTCGGGGGTGAAATCACCGATGGCAGCGAAACGGGTCCGGTTGTTGGGATCGTCCTCGATGCGTTCGGCCACCGACTGCAGGCCATAACGCTGCGCGGCGAGCTGACCGGCGATGGACGCGATGGCGGCATCACGCGAGGCCATCTCGGCGGCCTGCCCGTTGCTCGATACCGGCATGCGTTCGACACCGGGGAAGTTTTCGTCCAGCCAGTGCTGACACTGCGCCAGCGCCTGGGGATGGGCCGCGATCGCCCGGATCGCGGTGCGATCTCCATCCTTGTGCAGAAGACTGTGATGGATGGGCAGCGATATCTCGGCAGAAATCCGCAGGGGAGTGCGCAGAAGAATGTCGAGCGTTCGTCCCACCGTACCCTCGGTCGAATTCTCGACGGGAAGCAGTGCGCAGTCGACCGCACCTGCCTCGGCCTCGCGAATCGCCTCATCGAGAGTCGGGCACGGCACCATTTCGACCCGATGACCGAAGAGGGTGCGTACCGCCTGCTCGCTGTATGTGCCCGCAGGCCCCAGATAGGAGACCCGCATCACCCGCTCGAGTGCGCGACATCCCGAAATGATCTCGAGCCAGATCGCCGCGATCGAGGCTGGAGCGAGAGGCCCGGTGTTGGCCGCAATCATGCGCTCGATGATGGCCACTTCGCGCTCGGGACGAAACACCGGCGCCTTGACCAGATGCTTGCGGCGACCAACCTCCTGGACCAGCGCGGCACGCCTGGCCAGCAGGGCGACGAGTTCGTCGTCGAGAGCATCGATCTGACCGCGCATCTGACGAAGTTCTTCGGGGGTCACGCATGCTCCTTTTCGAACTCTGTCAGCCAATTCACCAGGGCCTGCACACCATCGATCGGCATGGCGTTGTACAGACTGGCCCG
>CAYYDO010000133.1:0-5853 GCA_964470595.1 uncultured Burkholderiaceae bacterium
TCAGGCATATGGACAGCTATACGGCGCTGGTCAATGGCGATCCGGTTGCGGGCATGAAGGAATACCTCGATCGCTATGTATACGGTGCCAGGAACTGGACCGACTATCTCAATCTGATCGGTCTTGAGCATCTGCTCGAGGCATCTCGCGGGGGCAGGAGCATTTTCAATGACTGAGACCAAGAAGGCGCCATATACGGCAAGCGAACTGCTCGCCGTCATGAGTTCCCGTCTGATGCGCGACGGCACGGTGGTGTTTGCCGGCGTCGGGATTCCCCTGCTGGCTGCGACGCTCGCCCAGCGGGTCAACTGTCCCGGCCTGACCATTCTGTTCGAGGGTGGCGTCGTCGGTCCGATGATCGAACCCGGAAAGCTTCCGCCCTCCACAAACGAACAGCGCTGTACACGCCGGGCAAACATGGTCCTCTCGAGCACCGATGTGCTGCTTCTGCTCCAGCGCGGCTATGTCGATATCGGTTTCATGGGAGGGGCCCAGATCGACCGCTTCGGCAATCTGAATTCATCGTTCATTGGCGATCCGGACCATCCCAAGACCCGCCTTCCCGGCACCGGAGGCGGCAACGACATCTCCAGCCTGACCCACATGATCGTCGCGATGAAACACGAGAAGCGACGCTTCGTCGAACGTGTCGACTTCATCACCAGCCCGGGATTTATTCGCGGTGGTTCATCCCGACCCGAGAGTGGCCTGCTCGCTGGCGGCATGTACCGCGTGGTCACTGATCTGGGCATTTTCGGGTTCGAGGAAACAAGCAAGGCCATGCAGGTACTGGCGCTGCACCCCGGTGTCAGCATGGAGCAGGTGCGTGACAACACCGGATTCGATGTGCTCGATCACCCGTCGCGCAGCGTGACCGAACCGCCATCGGAACTTGAACTCGCTGTGCTGCGTGAGCTTGATCCCGTAGCTCTTTACATCTCCTGAACTCCAACAACGACTTATTCCAAAAGGACCATCATGACCACGCTGCACAAGACATTTGGCATTGCCGCACGCAACTTCACCGCCTATCCGGAGATGCCGGATGCCCTCGCACTCACCGAGTACGGCGTGAAAATGGAAGAACTCGGATTCGACTCGATCTGGGTGTGGGATCACATCCTGCTGGGTGTCGATCCCAATTTCCCGATCGTCGACTCGCTGACCCTGCTCACGGCCATTGCTGCACGTACCACCCGGATCAAACTGTCGACAGGCATTCTGGTGCTGCCGCTGCGTAATCCCGTTCTGCTTGCCAAGCAGTTGTCCACGATGGATCAGTTGTCTCGGGGTCGCCTGCTGATGGCGATGGCAGTCGGTTGGTACAAGCGCGAGTTCGATGCCGTGGGTATCCCGTTCGAGCAGCGCGGAAAGATCATGGATGACAACCTTGAAATCCTCAAGCGCTTCTGGACGGAGCCGATGGTTGATGGCGAGTGGGGTCCGCACAAGGTCGCTGCTGGCGTGATGTATCCCAAGCCTATCCAGACGCCACGCCCGCCTCTCCTGATTGGCGGCTATGTCGACAAGGTGCTCAAGCGTGCAGCGGAGAAAGGGGATGGCTGGCTGACATATTTCTACAAGCCGGAAGCATTCGTTCCATCCTGGGAAAAGATTCGCCGGTTTGCGGAGGAGGCAGGCAAGGACCCGGACACCATGATGAATGGCAACCAGTTGCCGATCATGGTGGGCAAGTCACGCAAGGAAGTGGAAGGTCCGATGATGGAGTGGCTCAACAAGGAGTTTGATATCGCCGCCGGCAGCCAGTCCTCCATGGATAGCGCCATCATGGGCACCGTCGATGAATGCGTCGATCAGCTCAAGGCGCATCTGGATGTTGGCGTGCAGAAGATCATCTTCGTGCCCTACAAATACCAGATGGACCAGTGCGAAATCATCGCCAAGGAAATCATCCCCCGTCTGAAAGCTCTCTGATGCGCGCGCCCCCCGTTTGCGGGGGCCGCCGTCGCTCTCGATTCACGAATTTCCCTCTTAGGTCAATCCATGCCACAAGCTCACGAAGTCCGGATCGTCAACCCCGAAGTTCTCACCCGCGCACGCAGGCACCTCAAGGAGCGCGGTGTCGTTCTGCCCAAACTGTCCGAGCTTGCCGATCCGGTCGGCAAGCTCGGAGGTCGTTACACAGCGATTACCCAAGCCGACCCGAACGCACCGGATGCGCGCAATCTGTTCCGCGTGCACTGGCACAACTCGGAAGACGGCCGGGGACTTGTCAGTGTGCCGGCGCATCTCGAAATCCCGCAGGCGCTCACTGGTATCAAGGCGCGAATCGTTGTGGCGCTCGGCAAACACTTCCCGATGATTTCCGCGCACAAGGTACTCCCAGCCTATGCGTGCCTGGTGCCACGACTCGTCACCGGACAGTTTGATCCGGAAAGAAATCGTGCTGTGTGGCCTTCGACAGGCAACTACTGCCGCGGCGGTGTCGCCATCTCGCGCATCATGGGCTGCCGGTCAACAGCAGTCTTGCCTGAAGGGATGAGTGCAGAGCGTTTCAACTGGCTGGAGCGCTGGGTCTCCCACCCCGAGGACATCCATCGGACTCCCGGGACCGAGAGCAATGTCAAGGAAATCTATGATGCCTGTCATGAACTGTCGCGCAACCCGGACAACATCATCCTGAATCAGTTTTCGGAGTTCGGGAATTACGTCGCACACCGTACGGTGACCGGGCCGGCATTGCACCGGATCTTCAACAGCGTCAATACCTCGGGTCGACTCAAGGTGCGCGCCTTCGTGTCCGCCTCCGGCTCAGCGGGCACCCTCGCAGCAGGCGACTACCTCAAAGCCACATTCGGATCCCACATCTGCGTGGTCGAGGCGCTCGAGTGCCCGACCCTTCTCAGGAACGGTTACGGGGAACACAACATCCAGGGTATCGGCGACAAGCATGTGCCACTGATTCATAACGTGATGGCGACCGATTTCGTGCTCGCTGTATCGGACCATGCCACCGATTCCCTGAATGTCATCTACAACTCGCCCGAGGGCCATGAGTTTCTTGCTGCGAACAAGGGACTATCAGACTCCCAGCTTCAGTCGCTCTCAGGCCTGGGTCTGTCAGGTATTTCCAATGTGCTCGGTGCGATCAAGTACGCAAAGTACATGGGGCTCGGCGAGGACGATGTCATTCTGACGGTCGCCACCGACGGAGCCGAGCTCTACATGACAGAGCTGCATGCGGCGCGTGCCAAGTACTACGGCGAGGGGCTCACGCCGGTGCGCATGGCTGAGGCCTTTGGTCGCTACCTGCTGGGTTGCGGCACAGACAACATGCTGGAACTCTCGCGGCCGGAAAGAGACCGGATATTCAATCTCGGTTACTACACCTGGGTAGAACAGCAGGGGACTACCCTGAAGGATTTCGATGCCCGTCGTTCACAGGCTTTCTGGGACGATCTGATCAACGTGATTCCTGCATGGGACGCCCGAATCGACGAGTTCAACGCGGGATAAGCAGATGCCGCAAACCGCAGAGTTGGCACGAGGCGCAGACAGCAATGCCGTGATGTCCGGGCTTTCGGTATTCGATCTGTTCAAGATCGGTATCGGGCCCAGCAGCTCGCACACCGTCGGGCCGATGAAAGCGGCGGCGATGTTTCTTGAGAAGCTGGTGAACACCGGCGCAGGCAACAGGCTGTGCCGGATTGAATGTGCACTGCATGGCTCACTCGGGGCTACCGGCAAGGGGCACGGCAGCGACAAGGCCGTCATGCTGGGTCTGATGGGTTACGCACCAGACTCGGTCGATACCGATGCGATTCCCGCAATGCTCGATGCCGTCCGGCGTTCAGGTCGGCTCACTACGGGCCGTGGACTGCCCGAGATCAGTTTTCTCGAGAAGCGCGATATCCTGTTTTTCACACGGCCCATCGACCCACATCCCAATGGTATGCGTCTGGTAGCCTCGGATGCGGAAGGGCGGGAACTCCTCGCTGCAACCTACTTCTCGATCGGTGGCGGGTTCGTTCGGCCCGCTGGGCAACTCACTGAACCGGATCCGACCCAGCAAGCGAGATCGCCCATTTCGTTTACCAGCGCGGATGAGTTGTTGCGGATGCTTGCCACATCAGGCGAGCATATCGCGCAGATCATGCGTCGGCACGAACGCACATGGCGGGACGATGCCACCATCGACCGGGACCTTCTCCGTATCTGGGGAGTCATGCAGGATTGCGTACATCGTGGCTGTCGCAACGAGGGCGTACTCCCCGGAGGGGTCAAGGTCAAGCGACGCGCACCTGATTTGTTTCGTCAGCTGACCGAACAGACCCGTGCCGATTCGGCAGGAACATCCGACCCGCTGCGTGTGCTCGATTGGGTCAATCTCTACGCGCTTGCCGTCAATGAAGAAAACGCGGCAGGCGGACGTGTCGTGACCGCACCCACGAATGGTGCGGCAGGAATCATTCCCGCTGTTCTGCACTACTTTCACCACTTCGTGCCGACAGCCAGCGACAAGGGGATCGTTGATTTTCTTCTCACGGCGGGTGCGATCGGTTTTCTCTACAAGATGAATGCCAGTATCTCGGGGGCCGAAGTGGGTTGCCAGGGTGAGGTGGGCGTGGCCTGCTCGATGGCTGCAGGTGCACTGTGTCATGTTCTGGGCGGCTCTCCCGCCCAGGTGGAGAATGCCGCCGAGATTGCCATGGAGCATCACCTGGGGCTCACCTGCGATCCGGTGGGCGGGCTGGTTCAGATACCGTGTATCGAGCGCAATGCAATTGCATCAGTCAAGGCGATCAATGCGGCCCGTATGGCGCTGCGGGGTGACGGCACCCATACTGTCAGTCTCGATAATGTGATCAAGACCATGCGGGAAACCGGTGCCGATATGCGCACCAAGTACAAGGAGACCGCACGCGGAGGCCTGGCAGTGAATATCGTCGAGTGCTGATCAGGCGTCTGGGGTCGGTGGCGCGTATCGCTTGACCGTCACGGCACCCCCACCTTCTCGCTTGGCCTCGTAAAGCAGTTTGTCTGCGAGGTTCATGAGGTTGTCGATGTGATCAGGCGAAGGATGGTCTGCATTCGCAACGCCCATGCTGACCGAGATCGATTGAACATCCGCATTGCCGTGCCTGAACAAGCTGGCATCCGGCCCCGTCTGCATCTCCTGCGCGCACCAAAGGCGGCCAGCATCACTGCAGGCAGCACGCAGCTTGTGTGCGACCATGTCCGCCTGTGCAAGCGTGGTGTCGGGCAATACCAGACAGAACTCGTCTCCTCCCACTCTCGCAAGCAAGTCCGATCTGCGGATTCCCTTCATCCATGCCTGCGCCAGCACGATCAGCAGGCGGTCTGCTGCGAGATGGCCGTGCTGGTCATTGATGCGCTTGAAATGATCCAGATCCATCATCACGATCGATAATGGGCGCAGACCACAGCCGGGAACTGTGATCACCTCTCGAATGAACGCCCTCAAGGCCCGACGATTGTGAAGACCGGTCAACTCATCCCGGCCGAGCTGGGCGATCAATCGCCGATTCACCCGAATCAGTTCCTCGCGAATCAGTTGCTCGTGCATATGCATCTGTGAGATCGGTACGACTGCATCGGGAACGGAACCGTTACCCGAGATGCGAATGTGGCGATGAGCGATCACTGTGATCGCGGTGACCGCCAGCATGACACCAACAAGAGCGACTGAAACGACGGTATCCGGTCGGGCCGACAGCCCCAGCGCGGCAAGCAACGCCAGCGTAACCGCCCACAGGCCCCACACGAGCCATACTGTGGCGCGCCTGAAACCGGATAGTCCTAACACGAAGCCTCCAGCAGGTTCGGCATCATGGCTTGAGTATAGAGACCCTTTCCCCTATACTTCGTGGC
>CAYYDO010000134.1:0-5797 GCA_964470595.1 uncultured Burkholderiaceae bacterium
CAGGCTGCCCCTGGTAAGAAAAGCGCGTTGTTCCGTCTGGCATGAGCCCCTTGCCTTGCGTGGCGCGCACTGCAACACACAAATTGGTCTTGCCGGATTTGCAGAAAAGGCATTGACCGCACTCGGCGGTGTAGAGCGGAATGACATGATCGCCCGGCTTGACGCTGGTGACACCCTCGCCCACCTCGACCACGATGCCCGCGCCCTCATGGCCAAGCACTGCCGGAAAGACACCCTCGGGATCATCACCCGACAGCGTGAAGGCATCGGTATGACAGACACCGGTGTGCGTGATCTTGACCAGAACCTCGCCCTTGCGGGGCGCTGCGACATCGAGCTCGACAATCTGCAAAGGTTTGCCGGCTTCGAAGGCAACGGCGGCGCGGGATTTCATGGAGGGCTCCAGAGAGGTGTATGTGAAAATGGGCCACCAACATCTGGCCTCACCGGCTTGGAATCATACGCCGCTTGCTGTTCCGGATGACGGTCCCGTAAGCGGGCGCTGAGTCTGCGTTTCAGTACAGGCCTCACCCGACCGTGACGCGGGCCTCCGCATCGCTGCCCGCCATTGCGTCGGCGCTCACTTTTGGCACAGGATGTCGGCAAACACTCTCAGGAGAAACGACATGATCCATCTTCGGAAATCAGCCGATCGAGGCTATGCGGATCACGGTTGGCTGAAAAGTTTCCATTCCTTTTCATTTGCGGGCTACTTCGATCCACGGTTCATGGGATGGGGAAACCTGCGGGTGATCAACGAAGACCGCGTGGCCCCCGGCACTGGTTTTGGAACACATAGCCACCGGGATATGGAGATTGTCAGCGTCGTCTTGTCGGGAGAGCTGGCCCACAAGGACAGCATGGGGAATGTGGAGACCATTCCGCCCGGAGATGTCCAGCGCATGTCTGCAGGATCGGGTGTGACACACAGCGAGTTCAATCATGCGACGGACGAAGAAACACATCTTCTTCAGATCTGGATCGAACCGAGTCGTCGGGGCATACCGCCCAGTTACGAGCAGAAATCGATTGATGCGCGAGAGAAGCGGGGCAGGTTGCTGTGCGTGGTCTCACCTGAGGGCGAGGGCGGTGTCGTCAGCATGCATGCCGATGCATCCATGTATGTGGGTCTCTTTGACTCGGGCGAGCAGACCCGAATGGTGCTTGCTCCCCATCGTAAGGGATATGTTCATCTGATTCGGGGCTCTCTGACCGTGAACGGTATCGAACTGTCTGGCGGTGACGCCCTGATGTTGGCTGATGAACCGCAACTTGAGTTGTCACGGGGTCAGGGGGCAGAGGTGCTGGTCTTTGATCTGGCGGCCAAATGATTGATCATCCAGACAATGATGATTTGATTGGGTATCTCGTCCGCTTGCCCAGCGCCGTGTCTCGCGCAATGCGGGTTACTCGAACCATGACTCACGCCGAATCACACACGAACCATGTATATCCCTGATCACTTCGCCATAAAAAGCCGTGCGACATTGCACAGGATCATTCAGTCGCATCCTCTTGGCGTGCTGGTCACCACTACACCCGAGGGACTTGATGCCAACCATATCCCGTTCGAACTGGATTGCGCTCGCGGGGTGCTGACTGCTCATGTGGCCCGTGCCAATCCAGTCTGGCAGCAGTGTCGGGACGGCGCAGAGGTGCTGGTGATCTTTCGGGGCAATGAAAGCTACATCTCGCCCAACTGGTATCCCAGCAAGCACGAGACGCACCGTCAGGTCCCCACCTGGAACTACGAGGTCGTTCACGTGCACGGACGGCTCACCGTGCAGGATGAGGAGAAGTTTGTACGCGGAGTCGTGGCGCGATTGACGCGTGAACATGAGTCCGGTGAACCCAAACCCTGGAAGATGGGCGATTCCGCTCCCGAATACATTGATGCCAGGCTCAAAGCCATCGTGGGCATCGAGGTGGCAATCACGCGTCTGGAAGGGAAGGCCAAGTTGAGTCAGAACCGCGAGGAGAGAGACAGGCTTTCCGCAGCCGGTACTCTGATTCAACGAGGGCGGGCGCAACTCGGCAAAGCCATGCAAGACGCCATTGATCCGCAAGTGTGACTGCACGGGACATCCAAGCGATCAGACGCTCGTGCTTTATCCTCGGGACGCCCCCGGTCGATCAGATTCCTTCGGAGTGAAGATCGCGCTACCATTGCGTTGAGAGGACAAATCCCGCCTCAACCCGGTGCTTGTCCCTTTTGCGATGCTGCTCCTCTTTTACATGAGTGCGGGAGACCGACATGATTCGTCACGCGATTGCAGGTGTTGTCCTGATGGCAGCGTTGCTGCCGGCACAGGCGCAGAAGGTTGCCCTCATTACCGCGGCCGAGGCCGCGTTACCCCCGGCGCCGGCCGCGCAGCCCACGCGCGGGATCGCGCGTGGCCCGACAGTCAAGCTGCTCAGTCCCGAGGGAGAAACGCCTGTCAAAGGCCCGCTCAATCTCAAGCTGAGTTTCGAGGGGCGTGGGGGTGAGAAGGTCGATCCCTCTTCGGTCAAAGTCGTTTACCTGAAGTCTCCGTTGGTCGATCTGACTTCGCGCTTGCAACCGGCGATCTCTGCAAGTGGCATTGATCTCACCCAGGCGGAGATTGCTCCGGGCGAGCATGTTCTGCGCATCACTGTGAAAGACACGGCGGGACGGGAAACCAACAGCACCATGAAACTGGTTGTCATCAAGTAAACCCATGAAGTGTCCCTACTGCCTGAGCGAGGTAGAGGACGCCGCTCTGGTCTGCAAGGTCTGCACCAAGGACCTCTACCTATTCAAGCATCTGATCGCGCAAGTGGCCGAGTTGGAGGGCAAGCTGGCAGCTGCGCCCGATGTCTCGATCTACGAGGCACGAATTGTTGCGCTGGAGAATCAGCTGAAGGCTGTTCAGGCGCCATCAGAATCGCCGCGCACCGGAATTACCGCCGTCATCGTCGCGCTTGCCATGTACCTTGGATTACCTCTCGGTCTTCTGCTCGCAGGTCACGCGCTGATCACCATCGCACTTGATGCGCCACTCATATATCTGCGGTTGCTGTCCATGGCGATCCCCCTGCCTTTTGGCCTGCTGCTTTTTGCGCGCACCCGACGAGCAGTGCTTCCCTGGTTTGCGGCAGCGATTGCGCTGGCTGTCGGGGCAGTGATCGGCATGAGCTGGATTACGAGCCTGGTCGATCAGACGCCTGTGTTGCCGCAGAACGCCTTTGAGTGGCGTGAGTATCTCGAGTACGCCGCCAGTATCTCATTCAGTTTTCTTACCGGCATGTTGATTGGCAGCATGCTCAATGCGCGCAGGCATCGCCGGGCGGCTACTTCGGGTGCCTCACGCAGTGGCGCGTTGCCTGCGGGCTGGGCTCAAGTGCTCGTATCGCTGGCCGCTGGCGGCAGGCTCGACGTGAAGCAGATTGCCAAGCTGGTGGAAAAACTCGAGGACTATGGCCGCTCTCTGGCTGCGCTTGGTGCGACCGCGATGTCGGTCTACACCGGATTGAAGACGTTTCTTGGCGACTGAGTTTTCTGGATTGATTTCTGCGTGGGAAGATCATGCAGGCTGATAGGGCGGCAAGGTGTGATCAATCCACGGATTGAAGTCCTCACACTCCACGATCTGAACACCCAGCGCCCGGCATCGGCTCCGTAGAGTGATGTCATCTGACACGACAAAAAGCAGTGCTGTATTTTCGGTACTGATTTCCCGAAGCATCCTGACCATCCGGTGATCGGCTCGGTTTTTGCCCTTGCCTCCGGAGTAGTGAACACGGAGCCGTTCGGTAATCGTTTCGTTAGCTGCCGTGCGACTGTCAAACCAGAGATCGATGTGTAATTGCGTGAACCTCCGGGATAGCAGTGTGAGTCTCGCGATCAGTTCTTCGCGAGCCCGCTGTCGCGGATGACCCTCTTCGAAGCGCGCACCAAAGACGCCGTCGAGCCGATACAGGAGGTTGTAACCGTCGATGACGATGTGTGCAGCCAGCTGTTGATCCATGCACCCCTTCAAACGATCGGTAGATGAACTATGCAAGCAGACTCCTCCCATTTATTGCATTGAACGCAATAGCAGTTGTGTTTTTGTGCAATAAAGATTGCGTTTCAAATGATCCTGTTACGCTCCAACAACAAACTTTCAACCGTAAAAATGAACTCTCGCAACGCCTTTTCACCTCTCGCCTACCAGGGCTACAACCGCAGGAGAAGCAACAAACCCGATTCGTCGATTACGGACAGTGATTTCGGCACGCCCCTTGGGGAGTACATGAGGTCGTTCTGGCAACCGGTTGCGCTTTCCTGCGAAGTTACACGTACCCCAAGGAAAATCACACGGTTCGGCGAGGAACTCGTCGTATTCCGGGACGGTTCCGGGCAGATCGGTTTGATGCAAAAGCACTGCGTCCATAGGGGTGCCTCACTGGAGTATGGAATCACCCAGGAGCAAGGAATCAAGTGCTGCTATCACGGGATCCATTTCAATGTGACTGGCGAAGTCTTGGGGATTCCGTTTGAAAAAGACGGCGGCGCACGCGCAGCCAGATCAATCTGTCAGCCCGCCTATCCTGCTCTCGAGAGGGATGGTCTTGTCTTCGCTTACATGGGAGACCCGGCAAACACGCCGGATTTCGAGGAATGGGACTCCTTCGACAAGCGCGATGGTACGGAGTTGATCCCATTCACGAATGTCTTCGAATGCAACTGGCTGCAGGTGATCGAGAACATTGCCGACCAGATACACACGGCAGCATTGCATCAACCAAGAACTCTGTACGACCGCGATCTGCCCGAGGGGGTGAATTTCGATGAATTCACCCTTCCGAGCTTTGGCCCGATACCCGAACTGAGCTATCACGCGGTCCGCAACCAGACTGCGATGGCCTTTGTTGCGGGCCGTCGGATGTCCAGAGAACTCGTTTGGTGGCGCATCAATGAATGCATCCTCCCCAATCTGAGCCATCACGCCTATCTCTTCGAGGGAGGAACGGAGCGGCGTTTGTTTCACAGGGTGCATATGGTTCGTTGGTATGTGCCCGTGGATAACTTCAACTCGATCATCTTCGGATGGCGCATGTTCGGCCCGGAAATTGATCCGCTGAATATGGGTGACCGAGCAAAGGTTGGTCCGGACTCAATGGACTTTCTTGGGGGGCAGGTTGGCGGTCGATCTTACGAAGACGCTCAGAAACTTCCCGGTGACTACGAGGCGATCGTTGGACAAGGCAGGATTGCGTCGCACGCGGATGAGAACCCTCTCTCGGGAGATGTGGGTGTATATCTGTTCAGAAAGATTCTAAGAGCGGCGATCTCGAAGGAGAATGCCGCTGCGGATCCCGGGGTGATGCACAAAAAGCCCGAACACTATTTCAAGAGTTACACGCAGAACTCCATCTTGCGAATACCCCAACGCGATACCCAGGATCTCGATCGCGCATTGATCCGGTCAATCAATGGACAGATTATCGCGTTGATGGACAGGAGTGCCTTGCAGGGCGAGGGACGGGTTCAGCATGTGGTCGACGGACTTCTTGAAATCGAACACCGTGCCTCCGAGTAGCAGATGCAAGCCCTGATCGAGTCGATCACTCCCGTTGCGACCGACGTTGTCGAGATTGTTCTCGCGCCGGTAGATACGCCGTTTGAGCATTACTCGCCGGGATCACATGTTGATTTCTTCCTTCCAGGTATCGGTGCAAGGCAATACAGCCTGACCGGAGACGGTGTGGTGTACCGCTTCATGATCCAGAGAGAGAATCAAGGGCGAGGCGGATCGACGTTCATTCATTCCAGTCTTCAGCGCGGTGACCT
>CAYYDO010000135.1:0-5775 GCA_964470595.1 uncultured Burkholderiaceae bacterium
AATATCGTGAGGGCCATGGCCGACACGAACCAGCTCGCACCCGTATACCAGGCGCTGGTGGCATCGCTGAAGAATGCCAGTCCGGCAGGAAGCCGTGCTCATGTGGCGCTGTTGACCCCGGGGCCATTCAATGAAACCTATTTCGAGCATGCCTATCTCGCCCGGCATCTGGGTCTCACCCTGGTGGAGGGGCATGATCTGACTGTGCGCGACGACCGCCTCTACCTGCGCACACTGGGTGGGCTCGAACAGGTGGATGTCCTCCTCAAGCGCCTTGATGACGAGTTTCTTGATCCCCTGGAGCTGCGACCTGACTCGACACTCGGCGTTCCAGGCCTTTTACAGGCCATTCGCGCAGGACATGTGATCGTTGCCAATGCACCCGGATCGGGATTTCTCGAGTCTCCGGGTCTTCTCGGGTTTTTGCCGGCCATCAGCGAGGCGTTGCTCGATGAGCCGCTCTCGCTCCCTGCCATGGACAGCTGGTGGTGCGGCGAGCAGGCGGCCTTGGAACTCGGACTCTCCCATCTGAGATCCTCGGTGATCAAACGCACCTATCCCCGAAGTCCCGATCGGCCGGGTTTCGAGACGACACTGGGCGGTCAGCTCAACGAGAGCGACATCCGGGAATGGGAGGGTCGTATTCGTTCCGATCCGGATGCTTTCACGCTGCAGCGGTTCATCCCCCTGTCGCAGACGCCTGTATGGCAGTCCGGGGAACCTGGCCGGGGTCCATCGTGCCTGCATCAGCGGTCCGCGATGCTCAGGGTGTTCGTGTTGCGTGATGCTGCGCAGGGCTGGCAGGTGCTGCCAGGCGGGCTGTTGCGTCTTGCTGGAACTGCCCTGGAGGGTATTGCCAGCATGCAGCGTGGTGGCAGCAGTGCTGACGTCTGGGTTCAGTCTGCCTTACCAGCCCGTGCGCTGGATACTCCTGAGCGGCTGCCCTGTGACGCAAGCGAGGCGGAACCCGCGCGTGGACTGGATCGCCGGGATGCGTGGGCGGTTGTCCGACCGCGTCTGCGCCTGATTACCAGTCGCGCTGCGGAGAACCTGTTCTGGTTCGGTCGCTACACGGAGCGCAGCGAGAACACCGTGCGTCTGGTCCGTTTGCTTCTCGATACGCTCGGTGCTGAGCGCCCGCCAACTGTCAGATTGTGGTCCTGGTTGCAGTTACTTGCCGAGCAGCAGGGGCTCGTCCCGCACGATCTCAAATCGCGTACACCGTCGACCGGGGCGATGCGGCCTGGCGCTCTCGATCCGGTTCCGGCCAACCGGCGACGTTTGTTCGAACGTACGCTGTTGGCGCATCTCGATGACGGTGCGCATGTCACCAGCGTTGGATTCAACCTTCGCGCGATGCAGCAGGCGGCCTCTGTCGTGCGGGAGCGATTGTCCATCGAACAGTGGAACATCATCACGCGGTGTGTCGAGAAGTTTTCGCACGATTGCCGCATGGCACCCGGTCGTCAGGCGCTCTCCTCGGTGCAGGCGCTGCAGGCACTTTTCGATGCCAGTAGTGCTCTGGCGGCGATCACCGGGGCGCAGGTCGATCGGATGACGCGTGATGCGGGCTGGCAGTTGCTCAGCCTCGGGCGTCATGTCGAGCGGCTGGGATTTCTGTCGGATGCGCTGCGCAGTGCAATCGTTCAGCATTCGCTCCAGCGTCCGCAGGAGGACGATGGTGCCTTTCTTGGTCTGCTGATGCTCTACGACAGCACCATCACCTATCGTGCCCAGCACCAGCAGAGCCGCTCGCTGGCAGCGTTGACCGACCTTCTCGTGGCCGATCCGGAGAACCCCCGCTCACTGGTGTGGGTCGCCGATAGTCTGAGCAAGCGGCTTGACCGGATGTCCGGCGATCAGGACAGCCGCCACGAGGAGCGGCATGCACTGACCAGGCTGATCCCGGAGTTATCTCGATGTCGCTCCCTGCCGGTCGACCGCGACAGCGGAATGGATGTGCTCGCTGGACTTCTCGATCGGACTCGCGAGACGGCATGGTTCGTATCCGAGCGGGTCAGTGCGCGCTACTTCAGTCATGTCCACATGATGGACACCAGTGTGGGATCCTGAGATGCATCTGGAGATCACGCACGAAACCACATATCGGTATCAGCCTTCTGCGGATACGGCTCAGCACGTGGTACATCTGCGACCGCGCGAGGATCGTGGTCAGCGGGTACTTGCCCACCGACTTGATCTGGAGCCGATGCCGCTGGCACTGAAATGCGAGCCCGACGGGTTTGGCAATGAGCGCTGTTTCTTCTCGCTGTCATCACGCCATGATGCCCTGCGCATCGTGGCCCACAGCAGGGTGGAGACATCGTCTGCAACGGGCCCCGATGTTTTGCCCCAGACGGGATGGGAGACTGTTGCTGCAGCATTCCGTTTCCGCAAGCATGCGGCCTGGGATGCTGCTGTCGAATTCACCTTTCCGTCGAGACACATACAGCCGCATGAAGATTTTCTCGTCTACGCAAGGACGGAGTTCACCACGGGTCGGCCGCTCATCGATGCGGCTGTCGCATTGATGCATCGACTGCACGAGGACATGCGCTATGTCACGCACAGTACCGATATCCACACGCCGGCGCGTGACGCACTCCGGCGTCGTGAAGGCGTATGCCAGGACTTCTCGCATATTTTCATTTCCTGCCTGCGCGCTCTCGGTCTGCCGGCCCGGTATGTCAGCGGCTATCTGTTGACCCATCCGCCGGCCGGGCAGGCACGGTTGCTGGGTGCCGACGCCTCGCACGCATGGGTATCCGTGTATTTGCCGTGCGAGACGGCTGGCGGCGGCATGTGGGTCGATCTGGACCCGACCAATGACCGCTGGGCGGCTGGACCCCCCGGCGAGGATTACGTCGTGCTCGCCATCGGGCGCGATTTCGCCGATGTCTCGCCGGTCCGGGGCGTCATTCAGGGCACGTCGCATCACGCCATGTCGGTGGCGGTGACCGTCAAGCCCTTGCCGGTCGTGGCGTCCTGACGATCACGGTCGGCGACGTGCCCCGGCGGGTTGCGCGGGGCGCCGCCATGGTGCGGCGGCGCCTCATTCCGGTGCAGCAGAGCAGGGTCGCCTCGTGACGTGAGCCCGCGTGCCCCCGGCTGGCGGGCTGCGCGGCCATCGGTGGTGGGTGGCACAGGTTTTGCATCCCGTCTTGTATACCGAAATGTATTCGGTACCTCCTGAAAGGATCCGCCATGAATCGTCGCGATGTTCTGAAGTCAGCCGGCGCCGTCACACTGGGTGCCGCCTCGATACCGTTTCTCAAGTCCGAAGCCCTCGCTCAGGCTGGCGATACCGCTGTGGTGGTCATCGGGAACACCATCAACAGCCTCGATATCCATCGTCCCGGTACCAACCGTCCCAGCTATCAGGTGGCTGTCAATGTGTATGACCGTCTGGTCTCTTTTGCCATCCAGAAACTCAAGGATGGATCGCTCGCCTACGACTACACCAAGGTGGTACCCGAACTTGCGGAGAGCTGGACCATCGCGCCGGATCGGTTGTCCATCACCTTCAAGCTGAAGAAAAATGCCCGCTTCACCGACGGCTCTCCTGTGACGGCGGAAGATGTGCGCTGGTCGTTCGAGCGTGCACTCGCCCTTGGCGGTTTTCCAAAGACGCAGATGGGAGCCGGCGGCTTTGTCGACCCCAAGCAGTTTGTGGCGGTCGATCCGGCAACATTTCGTATTGATCTGAAAATGCCGTCAAAACTGTCCCTGCCGAACCTCGGTGTCCCTGTGGCGGTAGTGATCAATTCCAAGGTGGCGCGGTCCAAGGCCACCACCGCCGATCCCTGGGCAGCCGAGTACCTGCACCGCAATCCCGAGGGCAGTGGCGCGTTCAAGGTGGAGCGCTGGGATCCGGGTCAGCAGCTTGTCTATGTGCGCAACGACGCCTGGGTGGGTGGAGCGCTTCCAAAGGTGCGGCGGGTCATCATTCGCGAGGTGCCTGCGCAGGCCACCCGTCGTGCACTGATCGAGCGCGGCGATGTGCAGTTGTCGTTTCAGATCCCGAACAAGGACGCCCAGGAACTGGCCACGTCGAAGAAGGTCAAGGTGGTGGGCTCTCCGATCGACAACTGTCTCTATGTCGCCTGCCTGAACACCAACTTCGATCCCTTCAAGGATCCCAGGGTGCGTCAGGCGATTGCCGCCGCGATTCCCTATGAGCAGATCTTCAAGCAGGCAGCCTACGGCCGTGGTGTGCCCATGTGGGGTGCCAAGTCTGCAAAGGCGTCGTCTGCGGTCTGGCCGCAGCCGTTCCCGACCCAGACCGATCTGAAAAAGGCGGCGGAACTGCTCAAGCAGTCGAAGTTTCCCTCAGGTTTCGAGGTGCCGCTGTCGTATGACCTCGGCGAGGCCGACTGGGGCGAACCCGCTGCCCTTCTGATTCAGGAGAGCCTGGGCAAGATCGGCATCAAGGTCACGCTCGACAAGGTGCCGGGAGCCAACTGGCGCACGCTCGCCCTGGTCGAGAAGAAACTGCCCTTTCTGCTCGAGAACTTTGGGGGGTGGCTGAACACGCCCTGCTACTACTTCTACTGGGCGTACATCAAGGGTGCCCTGTTCAATGCATCCAACTACGATGATCCCTTGGTCAAGCAACTGATCGACGAAACCCTGCACATGGAGACTTCTGACCCTGCATACGAGCCCAAGATCCGGCAGCTCATTCAGAAGGCGTTTGATGACCTGCCGCGCATACCCTTGTGGCAGCCCACGCTGGAGTCGGCGATGAGCCCCAAGCTGAACGGCTATCAGTTCTGGTTCCATCGCCAGGTCGATGCCCGCCCCCTGAGTCTGGGTTGAGTCATCACTGAGTCGGATCAAACGTCATGCATCGTCTCGCTGTCGTTGCGCTGCGTGTTCTGCAGGCGCTGCCCACCTTGCTGGGTATCGTGGTGGTCACCTTCCTGCTCACCCGCGCGCTTCCGGGCGATCCGGCTGTCTACTTTGCCGGTCCGGCTGCCACCCCGCAATCGATCGCGGAGATCCGTGCCCGTCTGGGCACGGATCAGCCGCTTGCCGTGCAGTTTTTCCGCTACCTGGGGGATCTTGCGCGGGGCGATCTCGGCCAGTCCATCTCCACTGGGCAACCCGTGCTGACCGAACTGATGAATCGCCTGCCGGCGTCGCTCGAACTCACGCTGGTGGCACTCGCGCTCTCGGTATCGATTGCGGTGCCCCTGGGCATCCTGGCGGCGGTCCGTCAGGACAGCTGGATCGATCAGTGCTGTCGCTTTGTCGTCACGGCCGGGGTCAGCCTGCCCACTTTTTTCACCGGTCTGTTGCTGGTGTACATCTTCTATTTCCTCCTCGGATGGGCGCCGTCTCCGCTGGGGCGGCTGGATATCCTCCACCTGTCACCGCCGCGTGTCACCGGCTTCTTCCTGATCGATGGAGCGATTGCGGCCCAATGGGACGTCGTGCGCTCGGCGGCGAGTCAGTTGATTCTTCCCGCGACCACGCTGGCGCTGTTCACGCTGGCACCTCTGGCCCGCATGACACGTGCTGCGATGCTGCAGGCTCTCGGGTCCGAATACATCCGGACAGCGACCGCGGCAGGGCTGTCGCGTCCGCGCGTGCTGGTGGTGTATGCCCTGCGCAATGCGCTGTTGCCCGTGATCACGACGCTGGGTATGGTGTTCTCATTTGCGCTGGGCGCAAATGTGCTGGTCGAGAAGGTCTTCAGCTGGCCAGGAATCGGATCATTTGCCATCGAGGCGCTCGTCGTGTCGGATTACGCCGCCGTACAGGGTTTTGTAC
>CAYYDO010000136.1:0-237 GCA_964470595.1 uncultured Burkholderiaceae bacterium
GCGGGTGCAGATGCCCAGCGCTTGCTTGGCGTTTTGTTCGACCATGAGGACCGCCACGCCCTGGGCGTGAATGGCTTGCACGCACTCAAAGATGAGATCGATGTACTTAGGCGACAGGCCAGCGGTGGGCTCATCGAGCAGCATCACCCTGGGGTCGACCATCAGGCCGCGTCCCATGGCTACCATCTGCCGCTGCCCGCCCGACAGCGAGCCGGCAGCCGCACGCCGTTTTTGCGC
>CAYYDO010000136.1:247-1213 GCA_964470595.1 uncultured Burkholderiaceae bacterium
TAAACCCGCTCCAGGGCGGGGCGCCAGTTGTCGCGCCGCACAAAAGCCCCCATCTCCAGGTTTTCCTCGACGGTGAGCGACGGGAAAACGTTTTTTTCCTGGGGCACATACGACAAACCGCGAGTCACCAAGCTCTCGGGCTTGGCATTGGTGATGTCCTGGCCGGCCAGTATCACTCGACCTTCGCGCAGGCGAACGAGGCCAAACACCGACTTCATGAGGGTAGATTTACCTGCCCCATTGGGCCCGATGATGACCACCACTTCGCGTTCGCCCACGGTCAGGCTGGCGCCGTTGAGAATGTCGGCCTCCCCATACCCCCCGCGAACTTTTTCTACCGACAACAAGCTCACGGCGCAAACCTCCCGACGTGGCACGGCGCAGCCGCGCAGACTTTGAACCCGGTCATGCGGCGCGCTCCGCCTTGAGCGCCGAACCCCCGAGGTAGGCTTCTTGGACCTGGGCGTTGGCGCGGATCTCCTGCATCGTTCCCTTCATCAGCACCCGGCCTTCGGCCATGACGTAAATCGGGTCACACAGGTCGCCGATGAAGTCCATGTCATGTTCGATCACCAAGCAGGTGTAGCCTTCCTGGTGCAGGCGCTTGAGGTCGTCGCGCAGCGTGACCAGCAAAGAGCGGTTGACACCGGCCGCGGGCTCATCGAGCAGCAAGGTGCGGGCTCCGGACATCATGGCCCGGCCCAACTCAAGCAACTTCTTCTGCCCCCCCGACAATGCGCCGGCAGGCTGCCCAGCCACATGGCTCAGGCGCAAAAAGTCGAGCACCTCCAGGGCCCGCCGCCGCACCTTGGCCTCCTCGTTGCGTATGCGCCCCCAACCGAACAGGCCAGTGAGCAGTTTCTCGCCCGATTGACCCGCGGGCACGACCAGCAGGTTCTCCAGCACCGTCATGCGGGAGAACTCCTGCGGAATCTGGAAGGTGCGCGCCAGCCCAAGGTGAAACAG
>CAYYDO010000136.1:1223-5313 GCA_964470595.1 uncultured Burkholderiaceae bacterium
TGCGGCCAGTGACGTCTTGACCCTGCAGAAAGATCTGACCGGAGGTGGGCGCAAAGAAGCCGGCAATCAGGTTGAACAGCGTGGTCTTACCCGCCCCGTTGGGCCCGATCAGGCCGGTCATGGACCCCGCAGCCACTTCGAGCGAGCAGCCGTCAACGGCAACCACGCCACCGAAGCGCTTGACAACATTACGGACCTCGATCACTACATCTCCCTAAACGGTTACGCCGGCAGGCCGCCGAGCTGAGGCCGCAACAGGCTAAACCATGAAGCATCGAGACCATCCGCTCAGGGGCGAACGCTTCGGCGAAACCCGACGCAACTGAGAGCATAGAAAAATCTCAATCCACCTACAAAATCAAGGGCTGCTCGATGTTTACCCCCTGTGTCCTCACCTTAAGCCATGACATCCTGTCGGCATTGAGCCAGCAGGTCGGCCCACCAGCCATGCCTGGCTGGGCCTGGGTCTCGTTAAGGGCGCAGCACCCCACTGACCGGCAGGCGCGGGTCGTTGTTGAGGCGGCCCAAAAAGCGCGATCCCTGCACCTGTCCGCGCAGGCTGTATCGCTTGTTGGCATGGGTGAATTCAAAGCTCATTTGCGTGCCGGCCATCGCGCCGTCGTCGATGCGCGCCACACGCTTGCCGTCAAATTCAATGTCGGCATTGAAAAACTGCTTCTTCTGGCTGATCTGCGCAGTCACTGCCCTGGCGTCGGGAATGCCGCTGAAATCCCAGCGACCCTCGACCGGGGCCGGCACGATCCAGAGAAAAGCCACGTCGCCCGAGGCACTCTTGAGCTCCTGATCGGGAATCCAGGAATCAATGCGGAATGTGTTGGAAACCACTCGGGTGCCGGGGCGCATCTTGAGCAGTTTGGGCATCAGGCGGGCGTTGATGCTCTCGCCCATGTACAGGGTGACCACCGTCGCCTCGGAAAAATCCTCGACGAACACATCGCCCCGCTTGAAGCTGACCCGCTCCTGCGGCAGACCGGCGCGCTGGGCATTTCTTTGCGCCAGTGCCACCAGGTCTCCGTTGTATTCGATGCCGACCGCACGTGCACCATACTTCTTGGCCGCCTCAATCGGAATGATGCCGTCACCCGAACCAAGGTCATAGACGATGTCATTGGCCTGGACCTGGGCCGCATCGAGCATTTTGTGGACGATGTCGATCTTGGAGGGCACCCACATGATGTCCTTGCCCGCCGTGGCCATGCCCAACCTGAGTTTGTCGTCGCCGTAATTGGTGGCAGCACAGCCGCTCAGCGCCAGCACGGTTGCCAGCAACAGGCTTTTTAGGGGCAAAGTTTTCTTCATGATGGGTAGGGATCGACGCAGTCAGATACCGTCTGAATCCGGAGCAGATCCATCTCAGTTCTTGACTCGCGCGGAGGCCACGATCTTCTCGACTGCGCCGTAATTCTTGCTGAAGAAGGCAAGGGCCGGAGCGGTGTAGGTGATCGCGTAAAGCTCCCCATTTTGCACCGAGGCCCAGATCACGCCCTTGAGTCTCACGTTGTCAGTCTTTCGAATGCCGTTCCATTCGGCTTTAAAGCCGCCCCTGCCCATGAAGTTGTGGGGGGCCACCCGGTCCAGCGCGAAGGTGGAGCCGCCCCTGGCGTACAGCCCCTCAAACAAGCCCAGGACGTCCTGCTGGGTCATGGCGGACTTGAACATCAGAGCCCTCTGACCTTTGGGCTCGTTGGGGGTCGGCGCGATCAGATCGCCATCGGCCAAGGCCACGTAGAACTTCAGAGCATCGACCGTCACACCATCGACTGTCCAGGTCGGGTGGTTGTCACCCCCAGGAGAGCGCTCGAACTGGTTCCAAGGCTGGTCAATGGTGACAGCCATCTTGTTGCGAACCACCACTTCGCCACTGGCCACTTGAGAGACCTGGGCGCAGCCAGCCAAAACAGATGCCAGGATGACCGCGCCAATGGCCGTTCCGATTCGGTTCATAGGAATTCTTTCTTGATGAGTTCTGCATCCGGCGCCTGCGGCGCCAGGGACAGGTACTGGTTGAAGTGATCGTTCGACTTCGTGGGATGGCCCATCGTTCGGTAAAGGTACCCCAGCGATCGATGGGTGATCGCCTGAGGCGCAGCCATCTGCAAAGAGGCCTCGAAGTCACGTAGGGCCGCCTCGGCATCACCGGCCTCCAGACGCAATCGGTGCGCTTCGCCCCGGTAATGAAGCAGGAGGGCGTCTTGGGCGTTGGCACGCATCAACCGTGTGATCAGCGCGATCGACTCGGCATAGCGCATGCGCTTGATCTCGTCCTCCAGCATCATGGGACGGATGGCCGCCACGCGCTCCTTGAACGCTTCGGCGCCCTGGTTTCCCGAAGGCGAACCCGCCGCGAGTTTTTCGAGCGTCTGACGCCGCTCGTCCGATGGGGGATGGGTCGCAAACAGGACGCTGTTCTTGGACGGATCGGCGTTTGGGTTGGCGGCGAGTTCGTCCAGGAGATTGCTCCACACCAGCGCAGCCGCCCGTGTGTCATACCCCGCTTGATGCATGAGCATCACGCCGATGCGATCGGCCTCGCGTTCATGGTCCCTCGAGTAGGCCATCGCGCCGGCGGCAGCCGCGAGCGAACCCACCAGCCCCACCACACCGAACATCCCCATGAAATGCCCGAAAGCGGCACGACTTCGGGCATCTCGCAGTCGATCGACACTGTGGCGCTGGAGGTAGTGTCCGATCTCATGGCCGATCACGGCTGCCAGTTGCGCCTCGTTCTCCGTGCGAAGAAGCAGTCCGCTCCAGACCAGCATCATCCCGTTGGGCGCCATCGCCGCGTTGAAAAATGGCGCGCGCAAGGCGTAGGTGCGTATATCGTCACAGTGCGCCCCAGCCAGCCGGCAGGTGATCTCCCTGAGGTAACTCTCCAAGCCCGCGTCCCGGATTCGAAACGGACTTCTGCGCATTCTGGTTTCTTCTCGGTCCATCAAGGCCCAGAGCCCTCCCTCATCGGAAGCCAGATCGGGGCGGCTGAATCGAGCCGGCGGCTGCCACGGCGCCTTGGGCACACCAGCGGAGTCGGAATCGGCGTGAGCCAGGCCCGAGCCCAAGCCAGAGAAGACGGCGCAATGCGCGCAGCCCCAGCGAAGTAAATCACGCCTGTGCATGAAGGATCAGATCAGCGAACAGGCAGGGCCGACAGGAGCGTCTTGACAGACTGTCTGGCGCTGTTGACATCGCGCAGGTCGCCCGATTGACGTTGCAGTCGGTTGTACCAAACCACACGCCCATCGGAAAGGTCCACCAGCGACGCGTAACCGATCTGCGTGCCCCCGGTGATCCCCACCCCCAACAGCGCAAAGGCCACCATGGCAGCCTTTCTTTCGGCCGATGCATAACTGTCGCGCATCCAGACAAACAGGGCGTAGCGCGAACCCGTCTTGTCGGCGATGGGCTTCATGGCGTCATCGAAGGACCACAGCAGTTGCCCCTGCTTGGTCGGCAGAGCCCAAACACCGGCAATCGAGTGATGCAAGGCAATCGACTGGGCAACGGCCGCATGCAAAGCCACTTGGTCGGCGAACTCGTCGGCCTCCTGCTCGGTCAGCAGCTTGGACTTGACGCCCCAGGACGCCTTGAGTTCAGCGATGGCCGCATTCATGTGCTTGAACGCTGCATCGGTCCAGTCCGCCTTGGGCTCTGCAATGCCTCCAGCGCTCAGCGAGAAGAGTTCGACATCGACCGGCATTAACACCACGGTGTCGTTTGCGGTGATGCCTGTAAATCCAGGCGCCACATTCTTGTTGACTGCCTGCGCCAGCACGGGCGCGCTGGCAAGCGCCATGACCAGCGTCCACAGTGAAATCAAAGCCCGCATGGGTACTCCCAAAAAATATCGCATGTTTTAACCTTGGTGGCCGTGTCCATTGGCCTACGGATCAAACTGCATCACCGTCCGAATAAATGGGGGTGGATTGAGCAGCGATCAGGGCCGGATCAAATCATATCCAGCCAGGCCCGTCAATGGCTGACTCGGGGCGAACATAACACCCAGTACACATCACAGTCGCTGCCGCCGAGGAAGATGCGCAAGGCCCGCTGCCAGAGCACCTGGTTGAGC
>CAYYDO010000136.1:5323-5763 GCA_964470595.1 uncultured Burkholderiaceae bacterium
GCATCAAAGGAATCAGCGCGCCAGATGCCGTATTTCAGGAAGGCACAGCGGCCACCCGCAATTCACATGCCCTTCAAGGGGATCAAAATCTCATTGCGCCGGTTCCCAGGCAGGGTGAACGGATCGTTGTAGCGCGCTACTTGGGGCCGGTCCTCAAACGCCAAGTTGTTGCGAACCAGCCAGTCTTTAAGCAATTGGGTATGACGCTCGATGCTGGCTGCTGTGGTCAACCCACTGAATCGCACCGCAGCCATGCGCTGCGCGGGCAACTCACGCAATTGCACGTTGGCGTCGACAGGCTTGGGCAAGTGGTCCAAAGCCATGCCTTGTGGCATCACGAAATGCAGTCGCCACTGTTGGTTTTGCGCTTCCATGGTGACAGGCGCGGTCATGGCGATTTTTTCGCTCTCACCCTTGGCGTTTTGATTCTTCCCAAAAAT
>CAYYDO010000137.1:0-2413 GCA_964470595.1 uncultured Burkholderiaceae bacterium
GGTCACCCGGCAGTATCTCCGCTATGTCGATGACATCCGCGCGCGCAACCTCGAACTCGCTGCAGAGTACCTGCTCATGGCAGCCATGCTGATTGAAATCAAATCACGAATGCTGCTGCCCGTGCGCGCCAGGGAAGGCGAGGAGGAAGTCGCCGATCCTCGCGCGGAGCTGGTTCGTCGCCTGCTCGAGTATGAACAGATGAAGATTGCGGCCCAGGCCATCGATCGAATGCCCCAACTTGGTCGCGATGTCATGACCGCAAGCGCATTCATTGACGAAGCTGCGACCCCCCGACTGCCGAACGTCAATGCGGAGGACCTGCGCCTGGCATGGCAGGACATTCTCCGGCGTGCGAAGCTCACCGCCCATCATCACGTGCAACGTGAGGCCCTCTCGGTACGCGAACACATGTCGCGCATACTGCGTCTTCTGCAGGGCCGGCCATTTGTCGAGTTCACCGAGCTCTTTCTCGAAGAGCTCGCGCACGGCGCGGGCATAGCCGTTGTCGTTGTCCACTTTCTGGCGCTGCTCGAGCTTGCCCGGGAGGGGCTGGTCGACATCACGCAGGCCGAAGCCTACGCACCGATCTATGTCCGACTCGGTTACACCGCCTCCTGATATCCCCACCTGCCGGACCTCACCCCCGGATCCCTTCAGCCTCCGCGAATACAACAGCCTGGGCCTGCAGGCGCGGGCGCAGCGCATCGTCGATGTGCACTCGGCCTCCGATATCGCGGAGCTGAGCACACAGCTTGGCGACAGCCCTCGGGTCATTCTTGGAAGCGGGACCAATGTCGTTTTGCATGCGCCGCTCAAGGCGACAGTTCTGATGAGCAGGATGCGCGGACGGCATCTCGACAGCAGCGGTCTCGTGCGAGTGGCCGCAGGAGAGAACTGGCATGCGCTGGTGATGTGGAGTCTGGAGCGAGGGCTGGCCGGCCTCGAGAACCTCGCGCTCATTCCGGGCACTGCGGGTGCCGCTCCCGTACAGAATATCGGTGCCTATGGGGTGGAGTTGTGCGACGTGCTCGAGCACGTGGTCGCCTGGGACTTTCGCCGCGCCGCCATGGTCATGCTCGGTCGCGATGAGTGCCAGTTTTCCTATCGCGACAGCGTGTTTCGCCGAGTCGACACGCAGGGCCCATGGAATGCCCCACGCTTCTTCATTACCGAAATAGGATTGCGACTGCACCATGCCAGGGATGCCCGCCTGCACACCGCCTATGGGGAACTGCAGGCTGAACTCGACCTGCTGGGCCGGCCCCCATCGGCCCGGGATGTCGCTGAGGCCGTCACTCGCATACGTCGCCGTAAGTTGCCCGATCCATCAGTGATCGGCAACGTGGGGAGCTTCTTCAAGAATCCGCTGATCAGCAGCGTGCAGGCCCGCAGCCTGCGCCTGATTCATCCCGACCTGCCGACCCATCCGGCATCAGGGGGCGGTCAGGACAGTTGCAAGGTACCCGCCGCCTGGCTGATCGAGCGCTGCGGATTCAAGGGGGCGCGACGCGGTGATGTCGGTGTGCACGATCGCCATGCGCTGGTCATCGTGAACCACGGCGGCGGGACGGGGCGGGAAATCCTCGCCCTTGCCCGTGAGATTCAGCAAGCCGTGGTGGCGCGCTTTGGCATTTTTCTCGAGCCCGAGCCCGTGTTCATGCCAGGGTCAGAGCCCGTCGCGGCCTGACGACCTCCGGAGATCATCCCCTGCGGAAAACGGGTCGGTCCTCGGTTGACGCGGCCGGGTCATGTCGATAGTCCTCCAGATCGAATCCGATAAGGTCGCCGGGTCGATCGATACCATGATCGATCACCCAGCGGGCCATCAGTCCGCGGGCCCGCTTGGCGCTGAAGCTCACCACTTTGTAGCCGCCGGCCTTGCGCTCCTGGAACACGGGTGCGACCACGGGGAATTCAAGTCCGCGAACGGCCTTGAAATATTCGTCAGAAGCAAGATTGATCAGCACACGGGTCTTGTGCGATGCGAGTTCGGCATTGATTGCCCGACCGAGCCGATCCCCCCAGAAGGCATAGAGATCACGCCCGGCGGGATTGGCCAGCCCCGTGCCCATCTCGAGGCGATAGGGCAGCATCAGGTCAAGCGGACGCAGCAGACCGTACAGCCCGGAGAGAATGCGCAGGTGTTTCTGCGCCCTCTTGAGCTTGGCCTCTGACAGGGAAGAGGCATCCAGACCCTCATAGACATCGCCGTTGAACATCAGAAGGGCCTGCTTCGCATTGCCGGCAGTCAATGGCCGGCTCCATGATTCATAACGCGCCACATTGAGCGCCGCCAGTTTGTCGCTGAGATCCATCAACTGCGCGATCTCGGACAGGCTCATTGGTCGAAGGATCGCAATCAACTGTTCGGCGTCATCCAGGAAATCGCACTGGCTGGCCAATGATGTGGTG
>CAYYDO010000137.1:2423-5759 GCA_964470595.1 uncultured Burkholderiaceae bacterium
GGGCGGTGTGTCGGCGTCGAGCGTCTTGGCGGGCGAGATCACCATCAGCATGGGCGGCTCCTGAAGTTGCGCATGTCGGCCCCCGCGAACCCGACGGGGCTGCACGCGAGATACAGACGCGCTATTGTAGACATCACGATGACTCCCATACCGACCCCCATGTTTCCTGCCCGCTCCCCTCTCTCGCGACTCGCACGCTATCTGCTCATTCCCCTCCTGTTGGCAATTGCCGGCTGCAGCGGCGGTGCGCTGAAAAAGCCATCCATAGCCCTCACCGAACTGCGCATCTCGGAGTTGAGTCGCGAGACACTGGGTCTGACGATCAGCCTCAAGGTCGACAATCCGAATCCGGTAGAACTGACACTGACCGACATCCGCGCCGATCTTTTTCTGACCGACGCACCCGTCGGCAAGGCTGAGTCGATCCAGCCCCGGGTCACGCTGCCGGCATCCGGCAGCATCACGCTGCCCATGCGTCTCCAGGTACCGCTGAAGACACTGCCGGATGCGCTGCGGAAAAGCCTGACGGCGCTTGCAGGCGGCGGCGGGATTCCCTACCGCATCAACGGCAGCGTCACCACCTTCAACGGCCTGCTCGACGTCCCGTTCAGCACGACCGGAAATCTGGGGCTGCGACGCTGATCCTGCATCAGACCGGCTGCGCAATCGGGTGAATCCGTACCGGGATTCCATGTGATGGCCTGATGGTCACCCGACTCACCGGATGTACATCGGCGGGTGCCACTGGAACGAACGAGAAACGTCGCAACAACTCGGTCAGGATGAGCGATGCCTCGAGTTGTGCGATCCCTGCCCCGATGCAGACCCTGGGTCCGAGACCAAAGGGGATGAAGGTCCCGGGTTGCTGACTCTCCTCCCGATCGAACCGGGATGGATCGAAGCGATCCGCATGCGGCCAGAACCGCTCCTGACGGTGTACCAGCCATGGCGAGATCACGATAAAACTTCCTGCCGGCATGGCGTACCCGCCCAGAGTTCCAGCACGCGTGGCCCTGCGGGTCAGAAACGCCGCCGGTGGATACAGCCTCAGCCCCTCGCGAAAGACATTCCTTACCAGCCCAAGACTGCGGACATCCTGGAAAGCAAAAGCGCGCCCCCCAAGTTCCCGATGAATCTCAGAACGAAGTCGCTCCAGGGTGTGAGGCTGCTGTGACAGCATGAACATGGTCCACGCCAGACTGCTGGCGGTTGTCTCATGACCCGCCAGAAAGAACACTGCCAGTTCATCAACCAGTTCCGCTGCGGTCAATGAGCGACCATCGGCATCGCGGGCATCCATCAGCGCCTGAGCGAAATCGAAAAACACCTCGCCACGGCCGAGTCGCTGACGGCGGTCGTGCAGCAGATCCGCCATCAGACTGCGTACCACGCGGGCGTCCTCGACAGCCTCGGCCGGCATGGGATCGGGACGCTCCGGATCGCTCGCGAGGACAACCCTCAGATTGAACTGCGGCGCCCGTCGCTGAAACCGCAGGAAGGCGGAGAACACCCGGTGGGCATCATCGCCCTCGATGGGCTCGGAGAACAGTGTGCGCATCATGATGTCAGCCGTGACATGACTGAGACACGCCTCGAGATCGACAACCTGCTCCGGATCAGATTCAGCAAGTCTCTCGACACAGGCCACGACCGCCGACTGCATGGCCGGAAACATCTGACCCAGGCGAAGCTGCTCGAACGCCGGCGCCAGCATGGCCCGATGGCGCGACCAGGTATCTCCGGCCGAGATCAGCACCCCCTGTCCGAGCAAGGGCTCGAGTGCGGCCACCATCAGATCGCTCTTGGGGTAGAGATCCACCTCCTCGACCATGATGCGACGAATCAGGTCCGGATGATTGACGATGAAAACGCGTCGACGACCAATCGGCACGGACACCACGTCACGGGAGTAGCAATCCGATGGCAGGGTATCGAGCAGATCTCCCGACAGTCCGAGCGCTATCCTCAACCCGACAAGCCATCCCGGCCGATAGGGAGGCGCCGGCGGGCGCCACAGCTCTGCCGCGTGTCCATGATGCGCAGTCACCCCTCGGACTCCCACCATGTCGGACCAAACTGGCCTGCCAACCAGTCCATGAAACCGGACACCTTGGCGGGTACCATGCGCGGCGAGGGATAGACCGCATGGATTTCCTGAGACGGCAGGCTGTAATCGCAGAGAATCGGCTGGACAACTCTCGTGCGCACCGACTCATAGGCCACATACCAGGGCAGTGCAGCCAGACCCATCCCGCAGCGGGCAGCCAGCAGCAATGTGGAGAGATTGTTGGAGCGCAAAGGGCCGCGCACAGTGACGAGTTCGATGCCCCCATCGGCCCGAATGAACTGCCAACGCGCATCACCCTGAACCGAGCTGTAGATCAGAGCGTCATGGCCATCGAGATCGGCCGGCGATTCGGGCTCACCGCGGGCGCGGAGATATTCAGGTGACGCCACCAATACCCAGGGATTGACGCCGAGCGTACGGGCGCCCAGGGTCGAATCGGCGAGGCGACCCATGCGGATCGCCAGATCAATGCCCTGCTCCACCAGATCGATATAGCGGTCATCGAAACTGATATCGATCTGCAGACGCGGATTCAGACGCATGAAACGAATGATCATCGGTGCCAGCACCCGGCGCCCGAAAGCGACCGAGGTGCTGATCCGCAGGGATCCCTGAACCTGAGACTGAAGGAGGGCGGCAACGCTATCGGCCTCCTCGACATGGTGCAGGATCAGTCGGCATTTGCCATAAAACAGCGTACCGATCTCGGTCGGCGTCACCCCACGGGTGGTGCGATGCAGCAGTCTCGCGCCGAGTTGTTTCTCAAGCTGAGCCAGCATCTTCGTGGCGGGCCGCCGCCCGACACCGAGATCGGCAGCCGATTTGGAAAAGGACCCGAGATCCACCAGGCGGACGAACAAGCGCAGGGACTGAATGCGATCCATGCCCTATGGTATTCCAAAAAGGAATAAGCGTAATGCTCAGCCATCGGATTCCGAAAACCCGCTTTCGACCTGACCATCACGGTTCACAAGCGCAACCGTCACGAGGGGTTGTGCCATCAGAACGAATCTCAACGACAAACAGTTCCACGGAGACAGTCATGGCGAAAATGAGAGCAGTGATGGCCGCAGTTCAGGTCATGGAAAAAGAGGGCATTACCCAGGCGTTTGGTGTTCCCGGCGCTGCCATCAACCCGATGTACGCGGCCCTGCGCGAGCGTCAGTCGATCGCGCACATTCTGGCGCGGCATGTGGAGGGTGCGTCCCATATGGCCGAAGGCTATACCCGCGCGGCACCCGGCAACATCGGCGTGTGTATCGGCACCT
>CAYYDO010000138.1:0-314 GCA_964470595.1 uncultured Burkholderiaceae bacterium
CCACCATGAATGGCACCGACGGTAATCACCGACATGTCCAGCGGATTGGTGTTGCGGGAAACGATGGTCTGCAAGGCCAGCACGATCGATGATGCCGCCACGATGGAATCCTGTGCCTGATGCGGCAGGCCACCATGACCACCGGCACCACGCACCGTCACGGTCACGTAATCCGACGAGGCCATGAAGGGCCCCTTGCGGAGCACGACATGGCCCTCGGGGATACCGGGCATGTTGTGCATGCCCAAGATGGCATCGCAGGGATAGCGCTCGAAAAGGCCGGCGTTCCTCATCGCCACGGCCCCGCCCCGCCC
>CAYYDO010000138.1:324-5650 GCA_964470595.1 uncultured Burkholderiaceae bacterium
ACGGTGCCCGAAAACCGGCGCGTGTCGGCAAGATAGTGTGCTGCACCCAGAAGCATGGCGGTGTGGCCGTCATGGCCGCAGGCGTGCATCAGACCGATGCGCTGGCTTTCCCAGAGTGCGCCGGTCTTCTCCTGAATCGGCAGAGCATCCATGTCGGCGCGAAGCCCGATGCTCCGTGATCCGCTGCCGTGTCGGAGTTGCCCCACGACGCCTGTCTTGCCAATGCCCGTCTCGACCTCGTAGCCCCAGTCACGCAGCGCCTTCGCCACGATCGCGCTGGTGCGCATTTCCTCGAACCCGAGTTCCGGATTCCGATGAATATCGTGGCGATAGGACGTCATCTCGCCAAGGTAGGACTCCATATGGACCATGACCTTTGCCCTTGCAATGAAACGCAGCAGCGTCTGGTGTCGATCAGTTGCGCTCGATGCCCACTGCCTTGGCGATGCGGCGGTAGTAAGCGATTTCGGAGTTGTAGAACTTCTCGGACTCCTCGAGTGTCATCGGCTTGGCCAGAACCTGGCTTTGCAGGCGCATCGATTCGCGCACCTGGGGATCGGTCAGCGAGGCCTGGATGGCTTTTTGCAGCGTGCTGATGACATCGGCCGGGGTGCCCTTCTTGACCATATAGCCTGTCCAGATGGAGAAGCCGAAGTTCTTCAGAAGTTTCCCTTCGGAGACCGTGGGCAGTTTGGGCAAGGTTTCGGCGCGCTGATTGCCCATCTGGGCGATGATCTTGACGCGACCTTTTTCAACCAGGCCATCGATGCCGGCAAAGTGGGGAAGAATCGCGAAATCCACATTGCCACCAGCGAGATCCTGAAGCAACGGGGCTGCGCCGGGGTATGGAACATGCGTCATCTTCGCATTGATGGTCTGGGCCATGTGTTCGGCCAGCACGTGATAGAAGGAGCCAATACCCACGCTGCCATAGGACAGAGCCTTGTCACCCTTTGAATTGCGCGCCAGCGTGATGAGTTCATCAGCGGTGTTGGCGGGAAGGTCCTTCTTCACCACCAGCACCAGGGGTGCATAGCCGATCAGCTGGATCAGCTGAAAATCCTCTGCATTGAACTTCACTGCTGCATTGGCCAGCGGCGAGAGAATCACCTCGTTGGGCGAACCCTGATAGAACATCTGCCCGTTGGCGGGCATCGACAGTACCTTCTGCGCGGCCAGAGCGCCGCTGACACCGCCGAGGTTCTCGACAATCACCGGCGCACCCAGGTTCTTGGAAATGCGGCTATTGAAGATGCGGGCGATCACATCGGATGTGCCGCCGGCGGGATACGGCACCATCAGCGAAACCGTGCCATTGGGAAATGCGATGGCCAGGCCTGGCATGATCGCCGTGATGCAGACCACAAGGGCCGCGATGTGCTTTCTGAATTGCGTGAACATGTTGGTGTCTCCTTTGTTGTATGGGCGGGTGCAGGGCCCCGTAAAAAAGATGTTAGGCAGTTGTGGAGACGATCAAAAGACGATAAATTTTATCGGGTGACAACTATCGGTATTCATGCGCTGCAGCAATATTCCTCGTGAAAGACCACCAGCTTCGGGCCCTGATCAAGGTAGCCGACACCGGCTCCATACGGGCGGCTGCGCGCGAACTGAATCTGAGCCAGAGCGCCCTGACCAAGGCACTGCGTGAACTCGAGGAAGACGTCGGTGCCAGCCTGCTGTCGCGCAGTTACATGGGCGTGGAATTCACTCCCGCAGGACAGGCCCTGCTGACACGGGCGCGACTGGCACGCGCCGCGCTTGACAAGGCGCGTGACGATATTGCCCTGCTTCGGGGCGGCTCCGGTGTCCAGGTGGCAGTCGCGCTGACCCCCCTGGTGGCCGCGACGATGATGCACAAGGCGTTCAAAGCCTTCGAGCGGGTGTCGCCCGATGTGGCGCTCTCCGTGTTCGAGGGGCTGCCGTCGGTGGCGATCCCCGGTCTGCTGGAAGGGCGCATCGACTTTGCAATCGTGATTGCCGATGCACAGGACCTTCCCTACGAGGTGCATTTCGAACCACTGGCCAGCCTGCCCACCGCAATTGCCTGCAGTGCACGCCACCCGCTGGCTGGAGCACGACGCTGGTCGGAACTGAAAGGCGCTCGCTGGGCCCTGAACCTGAGTGCGGGCAGTCAGGGCAACCAGTTGCTGCAGTGGCTGAAAAAACGCGGACTGGGGCAGCCCGATCACATCACCAACTGCGCCTCACCGTTTCTCATGATGGAGTTGATGCGCCGTGCGGATCGCCTGTGCGTGGGCCCCAGGACCCTGTTTACCGATCCGACCTTTGGTCGGGATCTGACCGTGATGTCGCTCGATCCGCAACCACCCGATATGGCACTCGGTGTGCTGACACTGAAGGGCGTGCCGCTCACCAGCGCGGCACGGCATCTGCTGACACTGCTGGAGAGACAGGCGCGGTCAGGGCAGGCGTGAGCGCGGTGATCACGCCAGGAGTGCGCCTGCGTGCAAACGTCAGGTGATCCGGATCGAGAGATCAGGAAGCTTTTCCAGTTTGCAGACAATGACATCGCCCTTGACGACCGGCCCCACATTTTCCGGCGTGCCCGAGTAGATGATGTCACCGGGAAAGAGTTCGTTCGCCTCGGATATCTTTGAAATCTGTTCAGCAACCGACCAGATCATGTGCGCAAGTGTGGCGCTCTGTTTGACCTGACCGTTCACCGCAAGAGAAATGTTCTCCTTGGTGAAGTGACCGCCCAGTTGCGCTATCGTGTGCAGTGGACCAATCGGAGCGGAACGATCAAAGGACTTGCCGATCTCCCAGGGCTTTTTCTGATCACCCATCATTCTCTGCAGATCGCGTCGTGTCATGTCGAGGCCAAGGGCATAGGCAAACACGTGCTCCAGTGCCTTATCGATGGGGATATCCCTGCCACCGGACTTCAAGGCTGCAACCAGCTCCACCTCGTAGTGGTAGTTCTTGGTCAGCGACGGGTATGGGTGGTCGCCAACGGTGCCGGGCGCCACGAACTGAATCGCATCGGTAGGCTTCTGGAAGAAGAAGGGGGGCTCCCGGGTTGGGTCCGAGCCCATCTCCCTGGCATGTGCAGCGTAATTGCGACCGATGCAATAAATGCGACGGACAGGGAACATGTCCTTGCTGTTCGCAATCGGAATGAAAGTCTGCTTGATCTGAAATGGTGTTGACGGGGTGCTGGCCTGCACGTGCTCCGATGTCGCCAACAATGTGGCACCAACAGCAGCCACTCCCAGTTTCATGGCGGTGCGCTTGTGATTGTCCATCCGTGTCTCCTCAGCGTAGTTTTTATTGGCAGAAAACAACTGCCCACAAATCATACTCGTTGCAGGATGAGGATTTGCGCGACGATACGGCTGGGATGATCGTGTCAGTTCAGTGCATCGGCAGACTCAACGAACAGAAACTCAACTTTCGGCGACTTCCAATCCTTGCCCCGTCGAAGGTTGACGGCGTAGACATCCTGGATTCGCAAATCAACCGCGTAATTGTCAGGGACTGAGCGATGCCATCTGGGAATCGTCTTCCCAAGGTACTCATATTGATGACGCAGCGTCTTGAGCGACCCCATGATTTCCAGAAGACTGACTCTTGGAGCGGCTTCTCCGCTGGGGCGACCGAAATTGACGACGCTCATGAAGCTCATGAAATCCGCGTAGTAGGGATCTTCCTGCTGGATGCTCTTTCCATTTGCGTAAATCGCATCCATCAGAAAGACGTAGCGAACCCGTTGATGCTGAGTGCTCATCTGACTGAACAGAACCTCATTGGCCGATCTGTTGAGACATAGCTCCCAATGACCACCAACGAAGTAGACCGTGGGGGTTTGAAGGTAAAAGGGCACCTCGCCATCAATCGAACGTACCCAGTAGTCTGGCGAACAATCCTCCATCTCGTAGTACTGAATCGGGCTGTCGTCCACAAGGTACACGACCGGAATATGGCGCTCCTTTGCCCACTTCACGGCCACATCCAGGCCATGCTTGATCGCGTATCGTGGATCGTAGAGCGCAGACGCATGGGTGACGATGAGCGCGCTTGAACCGTTGATTCGCACGGCTTCGGGCGGGGTCAGCACAGGCTGCTGACAGGCGGCGAAACTGCTGCTTGCGCCGATGAAAAGGAGCACTGCAAGAAGGAGACGACATCTCCTGAGAAACACGAACAGCATTTTGGGATCCCTGAACACGACTGAACACAACTGAATACAAAGAAAACACAACCAAGGAAACTGGGCACAATCAACGCTTGGCAACTCGCGCTGGAGTTGAATCAGCAATTCATGAATTATGCAGAAAGGTCAACGCATTTTTCGATCGATATTCTTGTTGACAATATCTTCGATCAGGGCTCGCGAGCTCGCGAGTCAATGCGCCAGAAAGAGTGATGACGAACCACCGTAAACCGCTCGATATCGGCGCCAGCGGCCTGATGGTGGTCTTGTGTTTCATCTGGAGCCTTGCCCAGGTGGCGCTCAAGATCACTGCAGACGATATCGCTCCGCTGATGCAGATTGCGCTGCGTTCCGGTGTGGCCGCTGTGCTTGTGATCTTGCTGATGCGCATGCGGCGCGAACGCCTTTTTGCGCCGGATGACACATGGCGGCCCGGGCTTCTGGTGGCGGGATTGTTTGCGCTGGAGTTTTTTCTGCTTGGCGAGAGCCTGCGCTATACGTCGGTCTCGCACCTGACAGTTCTGTTGTACACGGCACCGATTTTTGCCGCCCTGGGGTTGCACGTGCTCATGCCGGGCGAGCGGCTGAGCCGCCTCCAATGGATGGGCATCGGGCTGGCGTTTGCAGGTATTGCGATTGCGTTTCTGCTGCGATCGAATCAGGCGCAACAGAGCATCAACGCGGCCGACATGCTCTACGGGGATATGCTCGCGCTGTGCGCGGGACTGGCCTGGGGTGCAACGACAGTAGCAGTGCGCTGCTCGAGGCTTGCGCAGGTATCGGCAGCGCTTACGCTGCTGTATCAGCTTGCCGGGGCCTTTGTGCTGCTGATGACTGCAGCGGTTCTGCTGGAACAGACTGCCATCCGATTCACTGCCCTGGCGTGGGGCAGCCTGATCTTTCAATCCTTTGTGGTCTGCTTTGCCAGTTATCTCGCCTGGTTCTGGCTGCTCAAAAAATACAGCGCCTCGCAGCTGGGCGTGTTTTCCTTTCTCACACCACTTTTTGGTGTGGTGCTCGGCATCGTTCTGCTGGATGAGGAGCTTGAGGTGAGCTTCATGATCGGCGCAGCCTTTGTGATTGCGGGCATCACGCCGCAAGGGCAACACAGCCAGCGAATTGCGCTACATGGGCCACACCCTCAGTGAT
>CAYYDO010000139.1:0-1345 GCA_964470595.1 uncultured Burkholderiaceae bacterium
CTACAAGGTGGGGGACCGATATGTCTACGACCTGAGGGAAGACATCTTCTCCAGAGTTGAACCACGGCGTATCGCGGCTGAGATAACGCAGGTCACCGAGAACGAAGTCAGATACTCGAATGGCGCGGTAAACGATCTCATGGGCAATCCGTTAAAGCGCCCGAGTGGACACCGTTTTTCGCCCAACCAGTCGATTCCGCTTGGGTATGCAGTTGGCAAGCAGTGGATCACGCGCTACACCACGTTCCTTCCTAATGGCGAGCCACAGGAGACATGGATGCGCTTCAAGATCGTTGCCCGCGAGCAGATTCGCTTGCCAGCCGGCACGTTCAACGCCTTTAAAACCGAGTGGATGGGTCAAGCCAACGGCACGATGGGGGTCGCGAAACTCTGGGGCAAACGCTGGGATGATCCATCCGTAGTTCGCTCGTCACTCAAGATCGAAATCCACCGTCAAGCCGGACCGCGCTACCTTGAGGCATCCCTTCGTGAACTGGTGGCGTTCCGGCAATCCTGATTGCATCGGGACATCAGGATTCGCCTCGGCTCACTGACCAAACCGATCATCACCGCACAGGTACTCTCGAAGCCATGGTCTTCGGCTCGTAGTTCGGGAGAAACCGGCAACCATCGGCCTGCGCCGGCCGCAATGCGCGACAGCGATCCGCGATCCCCTGAGGAGTCGGTTTTTCGCCGTGCTCAACCCATCGCAGCAGCGCCTCGAACAAGGGCGGGTAAATCGGATCACCCAGGTAACTGTGCTCGCGGGAATCCACGAATGTCTGCACGAGTCGCGCACCGTTGCCGGCAGCAACCATCCGGGCGCGCAGGGTATCGGAGCCCTCGACAAATACCGTTGAATCATTGACACCATGGGTGGTCAGCACTGGCACGCGGAAACGCCCGGCGTGATCGGTATCAGCCGCAAACGCAGCAGTTGCCGCCGCATTTGAGGGGAAACGCAACACTGCGGCATTGAGGGCTGCATCATCAGGCGACCCCTGATAGCGCACAGAGGTATTGTGGAAAGGGCTCACACCACCGGTGCGACGCACCACGTCCTGGAGGGTAAAGGTGCCCCAGTTGAGATGGCCGACAATGGAGCTCTCGGGAATGCGAATCACATCCACGATGGTTTTGATCTTGCGGACCTGCTCAGGGGTGCGCTGCGCTGCCGTGTGTCGTAAACCGAGACAGTCATTGACGCGCGCTGCAAGGTCGGCTGCGGTCATCCTTGAATCAGCGGGCAATCCGATGGCGAGCGGATACTGCGGCTCATCGGGACGCGGATGGTTGTTGCACAGGTGCTGATACACGGCTCGCAGATCCAGCCTGAAATCGTAGG
>CAYYDO010000139.1:1355-5609 GCA_964470595.1 uncultured Burkholderiaceae bacterium
CCTCGGCGTACTCAAATTTGATACGCCCTTGGGCAGCCTGAAATCGTCGGTGGCCGGGCCCGCCACCACACCGCTGGTCAGCAGGATACCCTCCCACGATTTGGGGTACATCTCTGCCGCGCGGGTTGCCACCATGGCGCCCCAGGATTGCCCATGCAGGAGCGTCCTGCGAGGCACCGCCACATGATCCACAAATATTCGGCGTACCCGCTCGGTATCCTCTGCCGCTGTGGTCACGGCAAAGCCCCCCTGACGAAATACGGAAGCGGCCCATGCATGACCCTCCCGCACAGTGATGGCCCAACGCTGGATATCCTCATCTGCCCGGGATGCCTTGGGTTCGCCGAGTACTGGACCACCATGTGCGTGGACCACGAGGACGCCACTCCAGGTTTTCGGCATGACGATCAGATAATGCGCACCCGCCGAATCCTGGCCGCGAAAACAACGAGCACCATCGGGGGTGCCTGCCGGACAGGGAGTTGCGGCCGGTGCAGCCTCCTTCTTCCAGGGTGTGATCGCGCACCCCCCCAGTGACAACATCACACCCGCCGCTACCAGAGCGGCAAGTCTGTATGCATGCGCGAACCTGAAAGTCCCGTGTGCGGACGGAACAGCCCCCGTTGCATGGCGGTGCATGAATGTCTCCTCTGAGTTTTTCTCACCCGGATTACAACAGAAACTCGAATCGGGTTGCGAGATCAGCGGAGGATATTGATCGGGCCTGACACTTGACCCCCGGATAAATTCACGACCAGACCACCGCAGCAGGCACGATGACCGGGGCATCTGGTTCTCGGGGTTGTCACCACTGTGTCAAACAATTCTAGGATACTGGAAATATTAAATGACTCGACCTGACCTTGATGTCTCGCAATCAGCCAAAAGACGCCATACACATGACCATCTTTGAACGCTACCTGACTCTTTGGGTCTTCCTGTGCATCCTGCTGGGCATCGGCCTGGGTCAGCTTTTCCCGTCGGCATTCCATGTCATCGGTGCGATGTCAGTCGCCAATGTCAATCTTCCGGTTGGCCTGCTGATCTGGGTCATGATCATTCCGATGCTCATCAAGGTTGACTTCGGAGCCCTGCATGAGGTGCGACAGCATGTGCGCGGAATCGGCGTGACACTGTTTGTCAACTGGCTGGTCAAGCCCTTCTCGATGGCCTTCCTCGGATGGCTTTTCATCCGCCACTGGTTTGCCCCATTCCTGCCCGCCGACCAGCTGGACAGTTACATCGCCGGACTCATACTGCTGGCCGCAGCACCTTGCACAGCCATGGTGTTTGTCTGGAGCCGGCTGACCAATGGCGACCCCCTTTTCACGCTCTCACAAGTAGCGTTGAATGACACCATCATGGTGCTCGCATTTGCCCCGCTGGTCGGGGTTCTGCTGGGTATCTCCGCAATCACCGTTCCCTGGGATACCCTGCTCACATCTGTGGTGCTCTATATCCTGATTCCAGTGATGCTGGCTCAGTGGTGGCGAAGATCACTGACAGCAAAAGGCCAGGCCAGATTCGAGGTGACCGTCGCGGCCATGGGGCGATGGTCCATAGCGGCGCTGCTCACAACGCTGGTGCTGCTCTTCGCATTTCAGGGTGAGGCAATCATCGCGCAACCCCTGGTCATCGCTTTGCTGGCCGTGCCCATCCTGATCCAGGTGCTGTTCAACTCAGCCCTGGCCTACTGGCTCAACCGCCAGCTTGGCGAAAAGCATACGGTGGCCTGCCCTTCAGCACTCATCGGTGCATCGAACTTCTTTGAACTCGCGGTGGCTACTGCAATCAGCCTGTTCGGATTCCAGTCCGGTGCAGCACTGGCCACAGTCGTCGGCGTTCTGATCGAGGTTCCCCTTATGCTGCTGGTGGTACACGTGGTCAACCGAAGTCGTGGCTGGTACGAGCGACGGGATTCCGCGGCAACGGGTTGAACTTCATCATCGCATCGGTAATGATCCCTGCGACAAGTCAAGATATTGTCAATGAGCGCTGGGTGCATTGGTGCTTGGACGGGAGCCTGGCGCAATTGACACTGCGGTGCTGGCGGGTGGCCCCTGCGGGAGCATCAGCGAGTGGCGTACTCACCGGAATATATCCCGGGGGCGACCGAGCGACGGGCTTTGGCCGCGAAGTCTGTCACCCGTCGACCATATGTCTGCGCTGTCGCCAGGGATGAAAGTCGTTCTGCTCACCGGCGAGCGTGACGACAACACCCTGGCGCGGTTCAACCAGAAGTTGCTGGACAACGCACACTCTCGGGACGTAAATGCGAAGATGATGATTCTGTCCGGTGTTGGACATGGCAGTGTGATCGATAGCCCTCACCTGACCGAACAGACATTGCAATTACTCAAGGAGACAAAATGACGAGTTTGAATCTGCGCGTTCTGGAAAAGTGGATCCGCTCTGCGGGTCAGATCCTGGTCGTATCCCTGTGCTTTTGGACAATCACTGCGAGTGCTCAGAACTATCCATCCCAAACGGTGCGCATCATCGTGCCAACGCCGGCTGGCAGCTCGGTAGATGTCGCTGCCAGACTGATTGCAGAGCGCCTGCGAGACCGACTGAATCAGGCGGTGATCGTAGAGAACAGACCGGGCGCCGGTGGAACTATCGCCGGCGGCGAGGTGGCCCGTGCGGCGCCGGATGGCTACACGCTGTTTGCCGGCTTCAACGGCCCACTGGCAACGGCACCATTGCTGTTTGCAAAAATGACCTACCGGCCGCTGGAGAATTTCGCACCAGTCATCACAACGGTGTCACAGCAGCATGTACTGGTGGTCAACGCACAGAATCCGGCCAAGAATCTCGGGGAATTCATCACATCCGTGCGCACCGCCCCGGGGCGCTTCAACTATGCCTCCATCGGTAACGGAAGTGCGTCGCATCTGACGATGGAACTGCTGAAATCGCGTGCCGGCCTGGCGATTGTTCACATTCCCTACTCCGGGGGGCCCGGCGCAACCCAGGCACTCGTGGCCGGCGATGTGCATGCACTCTTCACTGCCTACGTGAATGTGAAGCCACTTGTCAGCGCCGGTCGACTGCGTGTTCTGGCGATCGCAGAAGCGCGTCGATCGCCGGCCATTCCCGATATCCCGACTTTCGCGGAGCAGGGTTTTCCTGAAATTGAGGCACCACTCTTCAATGCTATCGTTGCGCCGGCTTCTACACCGCCAACCGTTGTTTCAAGACTGAATCGCGAGATCAACGACATTCTCGGCAGCGACGATATGAGAACCCGACTTGCTGCAGGAGGCATGGATGTGATCGGAGGCACTCCCGAGCAACTCACATCCCTGATGCGCTCCGAGGCCAAGCGCTGGCAACCGGTGGTAGAGCGACTCGGTATCAAACCAGACTGACGTTCCAAAACCAGCATTGCAATAGTCACATCCACCGGAGGCTTCCATCAGCGCGCGTCTCAAACCCCTCCAGGTGGCCCAGATCGCCGTATTTGCCCTGACCATCTTCGTCAGTGCCTTCCTGCTGTTTCAGGTTCAACCGATGGTCAGCAAAGCCATCCTGCCGTGGTTTGGGGGAGGGCCTGCAGTCTGGACCGCCGCAATGCTGTTCTTTCAGTGCGCGCTCTTTGGTGGCTACTTGTATGCACATGGCCTGGCGTCGATCCGTTCGATTCGACTTCAGGCCTGGATACACATTGCCCTGCTGGTCAGTGCTGCGATCCTCGCGCAGTCGGTCATTCCTGACCCGGGTCTGCGCCCGCAGGGCGAGCAATCGCCCGTGACCCAGATTCTTGCCATTCTGGCGATTTCGGTTGGTCTTCCATACTTCTGCCTGGCAAGCACCGGGCCGCTCCTGCAGCACTGGTTCGCCCGAGCGGCCGTCGCGGGGTCGGTTTACCGACTGTTCGCTTTGTCCAACCTCGGCTCCCTGCTCGCGCTGCTGTCCTTTCCTTATCTCTTCGAACCCTGGCTGGAACTTCCGGTTCTCGGTAAAGGATGGACCTGGGGATTCTGGCTGTTCGCTCTGGCCTGTGCGGCCGTCACCCTGATGCAGGCGCGCACAGTGCATACCCAATCCCCCACAACGGCAGAAACGATGCCCTCTGCGGAACCAGCGCACAACTCGGCCATGGAATCTTCCGCAGGGCACAACAAACATCATGGAGGCAGTCGCTGGGTTGAACTCGCAGCCTGGGTGCTTCTGCCTGCGCTGGCCTCGATGCTGTTTATCGCAACAACTGATCAGGCCAGCCACAACATCGCGCCCGAACCAAGGCTCTGG
>CAYYDO010000140.1:0-5607 GCA_964470595.1 uncultured Burkholderiaceae bacterium
GGACCGCGCCACCGCCGACTACATGGGCATGATCGCCACCGTCATGAATGCGCTCGCCCTGCAGGATGCCATGCGTCGCTGCGGGCTGGTGGCCCGGGTGCAGTCGGCCCTGCGTATCGATCAGGTCGTCGAACCCTACATCCGCCCCAAGGCCATCCGCTAGCTCGAAGAGGGCAAGGTGGTCATCTTTGCGGCGGGCACCGGCAACCCCTTTTTCACCACCGATACGGCTGCCGCACTGCGCGGCGCCGAAGTCGGTGCGCAGATCGTGCTCAAGGCCACCAAGGTCGATGGGGTCTACAACACCGATCCGGCCCGCGATCCCAACGCCGTGCGCTACGACAGCCTCAGTTTCGACGAGGCCATCTCGCGCAATCTCAAGGTCATGGATGCCACCGCGTTTGCCCTGTGCCGCGACCAGAAACTGCCCATCCGTGTATTCAGCATCTTCAAGGCAGGTGCGCTGGCCAGAATCGTCCAGGGCGAGCAGGAAGGCACCCTCGTGCACGTCTGAGCGTTCCGGCCACGATCACGCACGACACCCCAACACACCCCACCCCAGGAGCCCCGACATGACGACCCTCCAGGAAGTGCGCAGCAATGCCGAACAGAAGATGTCGCGCACCATCGACACCCTCAAGGCCAATCTGGCCAAGGTGCGCACCGGTCGCGCCCACACCGGACTGATGGATCAGATCCAGGTCGATTATTACGGCAGCCCCACGGCCCTGTCCCAGGTGGCCAATGTCACCCTGATCGATGGCCGCACGATCGGCGTGCAGCCATGGGAAAAGAAGATGGTGGCGGTGATCGAAAAGGCCATCCGCGAATCCGATCTCGGTCTCAATCCCGCCACCTCCGGCGATCTCATCCGTGTGCCGATGCCGGCACTCACCGAGGAGCGCCGTCGCGAACTCAGCAGGGTGGTTCGCCACGAGGGCGAGGAGAGCAAGATCGCCATTCGCAACATTCGCCGCGATGCCAACGAGGCCCTCAAGAAGATGGTCAAGGACAAGGCCATCTCCGAAGATGACGAGCGCCGTGGTCAGGACGACACCCAGAAACTTACCGATCGCTTCGTGGCCGAGATCGACAAGATGCTCGTGCAAAAAGAAGCCGAGATCATGACGGTCTGACATGCCCGCAGGCGATCACACCAGCTCCACCCTCGTCGTGCCCGATATCGCGCAGGTGCCCCAGCACATCGCGGTGATCATGGACGGCAATGGCCGCTGGGCCAGCCGCCGGCACCTGCCCCGGATGGTCGGGCATGAGCGCGGTGTGGCGGCGCTGCGACAGGTGGTCGAGGCCTGCATGCGCAAGGGGGTGCGCTACCTCACGGTGTTCGCCTTCAGTTCGGAGAACTGGCGGCGTCCCGAAGAGGAGGTCTCCTTCCTGATGGGCCTGTTTTGCAAGGCCCTCGAGCGCGAGGTGCGCGAGTTGCGCGACAACGGTGTGCGGCTGCGCGTGGTGGGCGATCTGAGCGCCTTCAATCGCCGCCTCACCAATCTCATCGATTCGGCGCAGGAACAGACGGCGGGCAACGACGCGTTTCATCTCACGGTGGCCGCCAACTACGGTGGCCGCTGGGACATCCTGCAGGCCACGCGCCGCATGCTCGATGCACATCCCGAACTGGCCCAGTCGGGCGTGCCGATCACCGAGGAGCATCTGGCGCCGTATCTTGCGATGCAGTTTGCGCCCGAGCCCGATCTCTTCATTCGCACTGGCGGCGAGGAGCGCATCAGCAATTTCCTGCTCTGGCAACTCGCCTATGCCGAGTTCTATTTCACGCCCTGTTTCTGGCCCGAGTTCGATGCCGATCAGCTGGACCTGGCGATTGCGTCCTATCAGAAGCGTGAACGTCGCTTCGGACGGACATCGGCCCAGCTCGCGCAATGCTCCTCGCCCGTGTCCTGACGGCCGCTGCGGCGCTCATCGTTCTGGTGGGTGCAGCATGGCTGGCGCCGCCCGTCCTGTTTGACCTGATTCTGCTGCTCATCGTCGCGATGGCCTGTCGCGAATGGATGCTCTTGTTGCGCGTGCGCCCCGCCCAGGCCACGGCGAGTGCCGGAGGTCTTGTCGCCATTGGTCTTGCCGGCCTGCTCGCCATCCCCACGGTGATCGCTGCCGCGGCGGGTACCGGTGCCGGTCCGCTGCCGCTCTACATCCTGGCCAGTGTGGTGTGGCTGGTCGCCGTGCCCATGGCGCTCGGCCGTTTTTCACCGATCGGCGGCAACGGTGGCGCGGGGCGGCTTCTGGCCTTCGTGCTGTGCTTTGCCTGCTGGCTGGCACTGATTCAGGCCGATGGTCTGGGCAAGGGGTTTCTCCTCTCCGTGTTGCTGCTGGTCTGGGTGGCCGACACAGCGGCCTATTTCAGCGGGCGTGCCTTTGGCCGGCACAAGCTGGCGCCGGCGATCAGTCCGGGCAAGACCCGCGAGGGCGTGGCCGGTGCAGTGGTGGCCAACCTGCTGCTTGCGGTGGGGCTGGCCCAGGCCGGTCTGGTCTCTGCGGCCAATCCCGCCGGCACGATTTTCTCGATGCTGCAGATCAATCTGGGCTGGACACTCATGCTCCTCATCACCGTGCTGCTGACTCTGGTGAGCGTGGCTGGCGATCTCTACGAGTCCCTTCTGAAGCGGGTTTGCGGCGTCAAGGACTCCGGTCGTCTGCTGCCGGGGCATGGCGGGGTTCTCGACAGGGTTGATGCGGCCCTGGCCGTCTTTCCGGTCACAATGTGCATCGTCAGTCTGATCCAGACCGGGTTGCTGAAAGGGTGAACATGCAGGAGAGGGTGGCTGTGCTTGGCGCAACGGGCTCCATCGGCCGGAGCACCCTCGATCTCATGGCCCTGCATCACCAGCGTTTCCGCCCCGTGGTTCTGGCTGCGCACCGTCAGGCCGCGCGCATGGCCGAGTTGTGCGAGGCGTTTCAACCCGAACTCGCTGTCATGACCGATCCCGCGGCCGCAGCCGAATTGCGCCAGCGCCTGGCACAGGGCCCGCGGGCACGCGGCGTGCAGGTAGAGAGCGATGCATCCGCACTGTCACAGGCGGTGGCGGGTGCGGGGGTCGATACGGTGGTGGCCGGCATCGTCGGGGCAGCCGGTCTTCCCGCTGCGATATCGGCTGCGCGCGCCGGCAAGAAGATTCTGCTCGCCAACAAGGAGGCGCTGGTCATGGCCGGCAGCCTGATGGTCGAGGCCGCCCGCAAGGGCGGTGCCACCGTGCTTCCGATCGACAGCGAGCACAACGCCATCTTCCAGTGTCTGGGCGAGAACTACCGCTGCTTTTCCACGCCGGAGGGCGTGACGCGACTGCTGCTTACCGCATCGGGCGGACCGTTTCGCACCTGGGAGCCCCAGGCCATTGCGCAGGCCACAGTCAGTCAGGCGATCGCGCATCCGAACTGGTCGATGGGGCCGAAGATATCGGTCGACTCGGCCACGATGATGAACAAGGGGCTGGAACTGATCGAGGCCCACTGGCTGTTCGCGCTTCCGGAGTCGCGTATCGATGTGGTGATTCATCCGCAAAGCGTGGTGCACTCCATGGTCGAGTATGCCGACGGCTCCACGCTGGCCCAACTGGGCTCGCCCGACATGCGCACGCCGATCGCCTGCGCACTCAGCTGGCCGCAGCGTATCGATGCTCCGGTTGCCCGCCTCGACTGGACCGCATCCCGCAGGCTCGATTTCGAGCCGCCCGACGATCGTCGCTTCCCGTGCCTGGACCTCGCGCGCCAGACCCTGCGCGGTCAGCCTGGTCAGGCCGCGGTGCTCAATGCGGCCAATGAGGTGGCGGTCGAGACATTCCTCGCCGGGCGCCTGCGTTTCGGGCAGATCCATGCCGTGGTGGCCGAGACCCTCGCGCGCGTGGATGCCGCTGGCGCGACCCGCTCACTCGATGACCTTCTTGAATGCGATGCGGCCTCGCGCCGGTGTGCGCAGACCCTCTGCATGGAGCATGCCGAATGAGCACCCTGCTGTATTTCCTGCTTGCGATTGGCATCCTCGTGTTCATTCACGAGATGGGACACTACCTGGCCGCGCGGCAATGCGGCGTGCGTGTGTTGCGCTTTTCGGTGGGCTTCGGGCGCCCCCTGCTCACGCGGGTGGCCGCCGGTACCGGCACCGAGTGGGTGGTGGCGGCCATACCTCTGGGTGGTTATGTCCGCATGGACGACGAATCCTTCGATGCCAAGTCGCTGGCGGCGCGGGCGTGGATCGTTGCCGCCGGCCCTCTGGCCAATCTGGTCTTTGCGGCCTTTGCCTATGGTCTGCTGTTTGCCAGCGATCGCACCGAACCGCAGTCGGTGCTTGGCACTCCGGTGGCAGGCAGTCCTGCGCAGCGTGCCGGCCTGCTGGCGGGTGATCGGGTACTCGCCGTCGATGGCCGCAGTGTGCAGAGCTTCACCGAGTTGCGCTGGCGTGCGGCACAGTCGGTGATCGGTGAGGGGTCTGGCGATCTGCAGTTGCGGGTGGAACGGGCCGATGGTTCCGTGGCGGATATTTTGCTGCGTGCCGCCGATGTTGCAGCGCCCGCAGGAGACCCCGCTGCGGTGGCAGGCGGGGGCGCAGCCAGCACGGCAGCCGACCCGAAACCGGTACAGACCGATCCGGTGATCGCACTGCGCGAGCTGGGGCTGGTGCCGCGCAGCACATCGGTTCGCGTCATGCGTGTCCAGGAGGGCAGTGCAGCGCAGTCCGCCGGCTTGCGGGCCGGCGACCGCATTCTGAAGGTGCAGGGCCAGGAGGTGGTTCAACCCGATGGGGTGATCTCCAGGGTCAAGGCCTCGGGTGGCAAGCCCGTGGAGCTCGTCGTGGAGGACGGCGACGGGCCTGAGCGGGTGGTGGTCACGCCGGTCGCGGGGGCCGATGGCATCTATCGCATGGGCGCGGTGGTCGGTGCCGATGTCGCCACCGTGGTGGTGTCCGATGATCCCCTGACGGCATCGGTCAAGGGCGTGGTCCGCACCTGGGAGATGAGTCTGCTCACGGTGCAGGCGCTTGGCCGCATGATCATGGGCGAGATGTCCTGGCGCAACATCAGCGGTCCGGTGACGATCGCCGAAACAGCGGGCGAATCGGCAAACAGCGGCTGGAAGGCTTTTGTCAGTTTTCTGGGGCTGATCAGTGTCAGCATTGCGGTGCTGAATCTGCTGCCCATTCCCCTGCTCGATGGGGGACACCTCTTGTATTATCTCTGGGAGTTCGTGCGTGGCAGGCCTCTGCCCGCCGAGGTCCAGGAAGCGGGTCGCCGCATTGGCGTGGCCCTCATCATGCTGCTCACGGCAGTGGCACTATTCAACGACTTCGCCCGACTCGCGGGCCTGTAGGAACAGGGTGGTCTCGAACACTATGCAAGTCCTTCTGAAGCGCCGGCCTGCTCGCCGCGATTACTCACCCCCCGCGTTTCGTGCAGCCTGTGTGGCCGTATCGGTGGGCCTTGCGCTTGCCGCATCGCCTCCGCCGGCGCGCGCCCAGGGCCCGGTTCCCGTGCCCGCTGCGGGCAGTGCGGCTGCCGCACCGGTGGTGGTACGCGACGTCCGCATCGAGGGTCTGCAGCGTATCGAGCCTGGTACGGTGTTCTCGTATCTGCCCATTCA
>CAYYDO010000141.1:0-3271 GCA_964470595.1 uncultured Burkholderiaceae bacterium
TACCGTCCTGCGACCCGCGTTCTACACCGACGAACTTTTCGTCGGGCAAACCGCCTCCCAGTCGAAGACCATCACCGAGACCGACATCATTCTTTTCTCAGCCGTGTCGATGGATACCAATGCCATCCACCTTGATGAAGAGTATGCAAAGACCACCCGGTTCGGCACACGCATCGTTCATGGCATGCTCACCGGCAGCGTGATCTCGTCTGTTCTGGCCAATCGTCTTCCCGGACCAGGCACCATCTTCCTGAGCCAATCGATGCGTTTTCTCGCGCCGGTTCATCCTGGCGAGACACTGACAGCGACAGTGACCGTCACCGAGATCATCAAGGAAAAGAATCGCGTCAGGCTGGAGACCATCTGCACCGTCGCCGGCAAACGCGTGCTCGAAGGAGAGGCCATCGTTCTGGCCGTCGGCAGGCCCCAGAGCTGAGCCGGTCGCAACCGTCCCATACGCCCACCAGACAGCGCATGCACATTCGATTCGAAGGCGCAGCCTCGGAGGTCACGGGTTCGCGTTACAGGGTTCAGCTGGCGACCCACGGCCGCCCGAGACATTTTCTGGTCGACTGCGGCATGTTTCAGGGCGGCAGGGATGCCGACGATCGCAATCTGCGGCCCTTCGGGTTCAAGGCCGCCGAGATCCAGTTCGTCGTGCTGACCCACGCACACATCGATCACAGTGGTCTGTTGCCGCGCCTGTGCGCAGCAGGGTTCTTCGGGCCGATCTTCTGCACGCCGGCGACCATCGACCTGCTCGAAGTGCTGCTCTCCGACAGCGCACACATTCAGGCCCACAATCGACATCGCGCAGAGGAACGCAAAGCCGCGGGAAAGTGGCGCGGCCCGCTTCCAGAACCTCTCTACAGCATCGAGGATGTCCAGCAGTGTCTGACGCAATGCCAGTCGGTGCCCTACGGCAAGGGCACCGAGGTGGCACCCGGAGTGCAACTTACCTTCGTGGATGCCGGGCACATTCTCGGAGCGGCATCGGCCATTCTCGACATCGATGAGGACCAGTCGGATGGGCTGCCCAGAAGACGCCGACTGGTGTGCTCCGGTGATCTCGGAACGCGTGACCGCCCGGTCATGAACGATCCGGAGCGGATCGCACACGCCGATGTTCTGATCGTCGAGTCCACCTACGGGAATCGCCTGCATCGCAGCCTGAAGGAGACCGAGGACGAGCTCGTCGAAGTGATTCACGCCACTCTGGCGCGGGAGGGCAATATCGTCATGCCGGCTTTTGCGGTCGGTCGCACCCAGGAAGTGATTGCCATCCTGATCGATCTGATTCGCCGACGCCGTTTGCCTTTTCTGACCATCTTTGTGGATTCGCCCATGGCAACGGCGGCCTCGCAGATCACACAAAAACACCTGCCCCTGCTCGATGCCGAAACCCAGATGCTGTTCCGATGGGCCCGTGAGCATCCCGAAGCCGTCCGTGTTCGCTACATCACCGAGGTGGCGGACTCCAAGGCGCTGAATCAGATCAGGAGCGGAGCCGTCATTCTCGCTGCCAGCGGCATGTGCGAGGCAGGCCGTATCGTCCACCATCTTTTCTGGAATCTGCCGCGGCCGCAGAGCGCCATTGTCATCACCGGATTTCAGGCGGCTGGCACTCGGGGCCGGCAACTCGTCGATGGCGCGTCAAGCGTCAGATTGCTGGGACGGGAAATCCAGGTGAAAGCATCGATCCACACGCTCGGCGGTCTCTCCGCACATGGTGATCAGCAGGATCTGCTCTGGTGGTGCAGGGGATTTTCCAGCCAGCCCAGTCACGTGTTCGTGACTCACGGCGAAGAATTGGCGATGCAAAATTTTTCGCAGGTTCTCACCGCCGAACTGGGGTGGAGCCGAATCATCCAGCCCAGACCCGGCGAACTCTACCCCTGCTGAACGTCAGGAGGACGGCGCAGCGCGGGAACGCATCCCCCAGCGCCAGAGTTGCTCAAAAGGCAGTGGAACCACCAGAAACAGATGCTCCAGAATAGCCAGGGAGAGCAGTGTCGCCACCAGCGTCGTACCAATGGCGTCAAAGCCGGACGCCGGAGCAGCTGCCACCGATTGCCAGAGCGGAACCGCAACAATGGTCGCCAGCACGACCGATACCGGCAGAAAAGGATTGATCGCCCGACGGGTGAAATAAGTCTGCAGATACTTCAGATGTCGTGGCAGGAAGTCCTCGTTGAGGTTGCGCACACCGAAGTAGACATTCAGTTTCGCGCTCTGCCGCATCGCCCACAGCACGAGATAGGTCCACAATCCGACCTGATTGGGTCCGTCGCGCGTGACCCACCAGACCATTGCGGCCAGCATGATCAGAGCAAGCTCGTGATACAGGATGGTCTCTGCTGCGAGACCGAATTTCCGCCAGCCTTTTGCGTCCTCCGGACAATCGGACTTGCGACTTCCAGTCACCCATCCAAGAAGAAACCCGATTTCCTGCCAGGCCCACACCAGCACAGCCGAAGTGAATGCGCAGTATGCCGCCCAGGGCTCCTCGATCCGGCTCGACACGCTCAATGCCACCAGTGCCGCAACCAACATGACGGTCGCCAGCCCCATGGTCCATTTGAATGTCTGCCGCGGCAGGCCATTCAGATACAGGATCGCCCCGGTACTGAACCACCAGATGAAGACGGTATAGGCGATCGCGAGAAGCACGGCAGTCACCAGGTCGGCGCGACCCGGACATCGGCAGGCAGCTCATGGCGATGGACCGGCAGAAGATACAGTCTGCCGAACACAGCCGCCGCCCTGATGCCGAGCAGTCCGCGGCGAATCGCTGACAGTACGCCCGCCTTCTGCCGCAGTACATCCATCTCTTCGGCGATACAGCGCAGGCGCTCGAAACCAGCACGCAGACGCGGGTCGTCCAGGTTGAGCGTGACGGGAAAGACCTGACGCGAGATCTCCGTCGTGACTCGGAAAACCTCGAAATCGTAATCGCTGGGATCCACCCCAAGCGCCCGATGAAACTCCGGGCGGGCATGATCGCGGACATACATCGTCGCGTAGACCGCCAACTGGAAGAAACGGATCCAGAGGAGATTACTGCCCCGAAGCAGCGAGGGATCGGCACGCATCAGCATTGCAAAGGCTTCGCCATGGCGGAACTCGTCGTTGCACCATTCCTTGAACCAGCCGAAGATGGGATGGAACTTCAGTTCCGGATGTCGCTCCATCTGCCGATAGATGGTGATGTAGCGCGCGTAGCCGATCTTCTCGGACAGGTAGGTGGCGTAGAAGATGAACTTCGGACGGA
>CAYYDO010000141.1:3281-5599 GCA_964470595.1 uncultured Burkholderiaceae bacterium
TACTTCTTCGCCTTGGCCAGAAATCCCAGATCCACACCGATGCCGAAATCCTTGAGCCATTGATTGATGAAACCTGCATGACGGCTCTCATCACGCGCCATGTATCCAAACAGAGCCCGCATGTCTTCATTGCGGATACGGCGCTTGATTTCGGCATACAGCACACAGCCTGAAAACTCCGAGGTCACCGAACTGATCAGGAAATCCACGAACTCCTGATACAGGCCATCCGGAAGATGCGAATAATCAAGGTGCATGGTCTCCGGAGGGCGCTGGAAGTGTTCCTTGTTGCGGTCCGCAGCAAACTCGGCCATCAGCGCATCCCACTGGGGCCGGATATGGTCAACGCTGATGCGGTCAATCGCATCGAAATCGGTGGTGTAAAAACGCGGGTTGAGCATCGTGCTCTCCAGCGCCTTCTCCGTCGCTGCATTGGTGTCCACACCGCGAATTGGAAGTTCCTGCACGATGGCGTTCATGAATGGGCCCCTGAATCTGTGTTGTTCATGCGATGCATCGGACGTTGCATCGGTCTTGGATAACGTCGTGAAGTGGAAAAGCGGGTTGTCGAAAAACTCACCTCATACAGGGTGGTCAGCTCGAAACGCGCAATGAATTTGGTCCAGAGCCGGGACAGCAGTCCCGCCCGCCAGATGGTGGCATGGCGTCTCACACGCAGTTGCTGACCGTAAGCAATCCGGGTGGGTGCGTCATGCACCAGCACCTGGTCGCCCGGGCCAATGTCGTTGTCATCGAGCTCGACGTGCGCATGGCAGTCAAAGGAGGTGTGGGCAATGACCACGGTGCAGGGGGTCTGGCTTTCGCGGCTCATGAGCGCTCCCCGACCGATGTTCCTGATCGCATCGTTGATCCCTGGAGCATGCGCACGAAGATGGCCGCATTGGCTGCACCGAAGGACTCCAGATCGACGACATGCCCCGTTGCCGGATCCAGCAGGGTAAGCCGCCCATCCGCCCTGCCAATGAGTTGCAGAGGCTGCTCGGATCCGATTCCACGCATCCGGCGCTCACGCGCAAAGCCCCGCAATGTGCCGCGTGCAAATCCGGATTCGCCCGTGATGCTGTCGATCTGCTGCCCCGAGTTGGCATCCAGAACCGCCACGCTGCCATCGGGTCGATCCTGGAAAAGCAGATCCTTCTTGCTGACAACAGCTGCATCAGGGGCTCGTATCGGATCACCCGACCATCGCACCATCGCTGTTGCCAGCACCAGCAGCGCAAGACCGGCCACCACCAGAAGGGGCAATTTCAACGAGGGCGCCCTTGCAGTGGCCTGATTCACGACAGCGCCCTTGCAAGGGTCATGGAATGGACGTGTGCACTCATGCCGGCTGCGGATGCCGCCCTCCCTGCGCAGAATCATTCCGCGGAGCATCGCTGCCCAGGGACTGCGGCAACCCGCCTGCCGCCTGATTCTCCTCGGACCAGACCCTGGCCAGCGTATCGGCGACCGAGCGGCCCTGAGGCACACAGCGCAGCATCGGCTCGGGCCGTGCATAGCGCCAGGGCCGCGCATGCGGCCACAAATGCAGATAGGCAATCTTGTCCGACCCCATCAACTGCAAAGGAATATCGGCCGTACCACGCCCCAGTTGGCGGAAGTCGGCCGAGGCGATGCATCGCAGGGGCAGGTTGAATGTCAGCGTCAGAACGATTCCAACCCGCATGATGACGCGTCGGGTGGTGATGGTGTACACGGTGGTGCTGGCTGAAAGATAGGCCATGACCGCCAGAATACCCATCGACACCGCCGCGAGCGTCAGCAGCCACAGCGCGGACGTCGCCGCAACGGCAACGCTCTCGCCATCGACCAGCAACACGAACACCCGCAGTCCGATCATCAGGCCGAAGTAGACCGCGAGCTTGCGCAAATGAAACACATGTCGGGCCATCGACCGCCAATCGGGAGATCCCTGCCAGACAATCCGCTCGGTGTTGGGCAGGGGTTCCGGCAGACCGAACTGCGGCTCGAACTCATATTCGTGACCGCGATTCAGATCATTCATAGTAGTGGCTCCTGCCGTTGCGGCGTGGCGTAGAGACGTCCACCCCCGTAGTAGCCGGAGATCTTGTCCTCCTCAAGGAGGGTCACCTGCGCCAGACTGCGTGTCAGGGGTACATCGGCGAACTGGCTGCCCAGAATCGACTGCACCTTGACATCCCGTTTGCCGATCCGGGCAAACGGAATCGGCAGGAGAACGCGCTTGCCGCCCGCGACCTCCACCTCGAGGTAGCGAAACAGCATCTCGGCGTGATCCACCCAGAGATCGGTCACCGTGCCACCAACGGCACCATCGG
>CAYYDO010000142.1:0-1661 GCA_964470595.1 uncultured Burkholderiaceae bacterium
CGAGGTCCTGACCGACCTTGATGGTGGCGCGCGCCGAGGACACCTGACTGGCCGGCACCTCGCCAAAGAAATTGGGCAGGGTGTAGATCAGCCCGAACAGCAGGGCGACGATCATGACGCCCAGACGCCAGATGGGGAGCTTGTTCATGATCGGAAAGGGCGGCCCTCCGGCCGGACCTCAGATGCCCTTGATGGTGCCCTTGGGCAGGAGTGTCTGGACGGCCTGCTTCTGAACCGCAATATTGACCGGGGACTCACGGCCGATATCCACCGTGACATAGACCTCGTCGACCTCGGTGATCTTGCCAATCACGCCACCTGCAGTCACCACCTCGTCGCCCTTGACCAGAGCCGAAATCATGGCCTTGTGCTCCTTGGCACGTTTCATCTGGGGGCGAATCATGAGGAAGTACAGCACCACGAACATCAGGACGAGCGGCAGAAAGCTCATCAGCGACGATTCGGGAGCGGCACCTGCCGCCTGGGCGTATGCGGGACTGATCAGCACAGCGAGACTCCTTGGTTCGGTATGGGGAAGCGGCGCACCAGACTGTCACAACAAGACCGTCACGAGGCCGAAAACCCGGCAAGTATAAGGGTTCCGGCGGTTGACGATCCGACGGGCGGGGTGGGGTCTGTACGGGGTCGCCGAGGGTCGGGTTCAGACACCTCTTGCACGATCGGCATGGAAGCTCTCGCGCCATTGCTGGAAGGTGCCGGCGAGGATGGCTGCACGCATCTCCCGCATCAGTTCGAGATAGAAGAAAAGGTTGTGAACCGTGGCCAGATGGGCCGCGAGAATCTCCTGCACCTTGTGCAGGTGATAGAGATAACTGCGGGTGAATGGCGGACGATCATCACCGTGACGATGGGGCGCGCACACCGGGCAGCCGCAGCTCGCATCGATCGGTGCGAGCTCGTCGCGATAGCGGGCATTGCGGATGCGCATATCGCCGTAGCGGGTGAAGATCCAGCCATTGCGGGCGTTGCGGGTGGGCATGACGCAGTCGAACATGTCGACACCGCGCGATACCCCTTCGACGAGATCCTCCGGTGTGCCCACGCCCATGAGATAGCGCGGCCGATCCTCCGGCATGCGGGGCGTGGTGTGGGCCGGGATACGCAGCATCTCGTCCTTGGGCTCGCCCACGGACAGGCCTCCGATGGCAAAGCCATGAAACCCGATCTCGACCAGTTGCTGCAGGGATTCGTCGCGCAGGTCTTCCATCATCCCGCCCTGCACGATCCCGAAGAGGGCATTCGGATTGCCCATGTCGTCGAAGGCCTTGCGCGAGCGCGCGGCCCAGCGCAGCGAAAGGCGCATCGACTGCGCCGTGTCATCGCGTGTGGATGGGTAGGGGGTGCACTCGTCGAAGACCATCACGATGTCTGAATTGAGCACCGTCTGGATACGCATCGATTCCTCGGGTGTGAGAAAGAGTCGATCGCCATTGACCGGCGAGCGAAATGCCACGCCCTCCTCGGAGATGCGTCGCAGATCGCCAAGGCTCCAGACCTGAAACCCGCCGGAATCCGTCAGGATGGGACGCGACCAGTTCATGAATCCGTGCAGGCCGCCGTGGGCGGCAATCACGTCCAGACCGGGCCGCAGCCACAGATGAAAGGTGTTGCCGAGCACGATGCGCGCGCCAATCGATTCC
>CAYYDO010000142.1:1671-5492 GCA_964470595.1 uncultured Burkholderiaceae bacterium
CATGAAGCTCGGTGCCCCCACCGGACCATGATTCGGGGTGCCCCCGCCGGCGCGGGCCTGACCATCGCCGCCGAGCAGTTCAAACTTCAGCATGACCGGCCAGCCTCAGGTGGCAGACACAGCATGGCATCGCCATAGCTGAAAAATCGATAGCGCGATGCCACCGCATGGGCATAGGCCTCGCGCATGCGCTCATAGCCGATGAACGCGGCCACCAGCATCAGCAGTGTCGAGCGAGGCAGGTGGAAATTGGTCAACAACCCATCGACCACCTTGAACCGGTAGCCAGGCCGGATGAAGAGATCGGTCTCCCAGGCGCCGCTGCGCACCCGGCTGGGCGCGTCATCGATGGCGCCGGATTCGAGTGTGCGCAAACTGGTGGTGCCGACAGCGATGACCCGACGGCCCTGCTGGCGGGCCTGCGCGATGCGCTGTGCCGTGACGGGCGGAATCTCGCACCACTCGGCGTGCATGCGGTGTGCAGTGATGTCGTCGGACCGCACCGGCGCAAAGGTTCCGGTACCCACATGCAGTGTGACCATCGCACGGTGAATGCCGCGTGCATCGAGGGCCGCAAGAACGGTGTCATCGAAATGCAGTCCCGCAGTGGGAGCAGCAACCGATCCGGGCTCGCGCGCGTAGACGGTCTGATAGCGCTGGGTGTCCTCCGGTCCCGGACGGTGCGTGATGTAGGGCGGCAGCGGCACTTCGCCAAAGACAGCCAGGATGTCATTGATCGGTCGGTCGAAACGCAGCACGAACCGGTCATCGTGCTCGGGGTCGCGGCCGAGCACCTCCAGGCGTGTCGGTGGCGCAGTCTGTGCGACATGCGCCGGCGTATCGCGCGGCAGTTCGAGGTGCAGCGAGGATCCGGCAGCGGGCTTCTTGCTCGCCCGCAACATCACGACGGCCTCACGGTCGCCGCGCATGCGCTCCAGCAGGATTTCCACCTGCCCGCCGCTCTCCTTGCGCGCATGAAGACGCGCAGGAATCACGCGGGAATCGTTGAACACCAGCACATCGCCTGGCGAGAGCAGATCGGGAAGCTCGCGAAACTGCCGATCGGCGAGCGTCTCGCCCACATGCAGCAGACGGCTGGCGGACCGCTCCGCAAGTGGGGTCTGGGCGATCAACTCCGCTGGCAGTTCGAAATCGTAATCGGAGAGTCGTTGCTGCATGACTGGCGTGTGGTGCCTGCTGAATGGATGGGGTAACGATCGGATCGAGCCGGATCAGGCCGAAGGCGGCGACGGACTGGTCGCCACCACAGGGCCCGGACGTCGGGGCGCAAGACGCGTTGCCACCCAGGCCGCCAGAGCCGATTTGATCAGGTCACCGGGAACGAACACCAGAGCGGCCGTGGCCGCCTTGGCAAACGGCATGCCGGTGATCAGCATCAGACCCGGGATACCGCATGCATAGATGACCACGATTCCGCCCGCCACACAGGCAACGAAGGCAGCGATGAAAGGTTGCGCGGGAAGACGCTGCAGCAGCAGCTGATGAATCGCACCACAGGCCCAGGCACCGAAGATCCAGCCCAGAAGAAAACCGACAGTGGGGCCGACGAACACACCGAGACCGCCGCGGCCTCCCGAAAGCACGGGCGCACCAAGAGCCACCACGAAGATCAGCAACAGCACGGAAAGCGCCGCATTGCGCGGGCCGAGCATCAGGCCCGCCAGCATGACACCGAGTGTCTGTGCGGTGATCGGCACGCCAGCAGTAAACGGAAGATCGAACTTGGGCACCAGACCCAACACTGCAATCAGGGCCGCGAACAGGGCAATGCGGACGAGGTCGGCGTAACCGAGCACAGGTGCAGAAGGGGTGACGGCGTGGGTGGCCACAGTGCGGGCAACATCGCCAGCGGAGTGGCTGGGGGCGTTGCCAGGCGCGTTGCTAACGTCGTGATCGGGCGGCAATGGATTCTGCAATGGTGTCGGTGCGTCGAAGGGTTTCGCGAAGAAACGGGATGAGAAGTGTAAAGCCTGCCTTGCGGGAAGACCGCGCCGACCATGCATCACGCTGGGTCGACCACTGCGCCAGCAACACCGGAACGAAACGCACCACGAGGGCCACGGCCAGCGACAGACGCCAGGGGTCCAGACCCAGACGCCGTGCCGGGCGAATCAGCGGCATCAGTGTGGCCAGCATCTGCTGCATCGTGGTGGTGATGGTGACCAGATCGGCCAGCGCGATCATGAGCAGCATGCGCAACATGGACAGCAATGCAGCGTGAAGATCCATCACCAGCCACTGGAACGCACCCAGACCCAGCACCAGGGGCAGCAGGGATCGCAATGACAGCAGGCGCCGCCGGCCATCGGCACCGAGCGAGAGATATGTGGCGCATGCCATGACCAGCGCGAAGGCCAGCCATGGCCATGAGGTGGATGCCAGCGCCGCGATCGAGGCTGCCGCAAGACCAAGCAGTTTCGCTGACGGGGGGGTGCGATGCAGCCATGTGCTGCGGGCGATGTAGAGAAACAGCATCTGTGTGTCGCGGAAGGCAACCAGAGGCGGCGCGATCAGCAGTGCGCGCGATAGGCAGCCAGCACCGCCTCCGGGGCGCCATCCATGCGGACCTGGCCCGCTTCCATCCAGATCACCCGGTCAAAATCCTCGAGAAGCTCCAGATGGTGTGAGGCCATGAGCACCTGCTGCGACAGGCTCCGGATCATCGACATGACCTGCCGGGTGGTGGCGCGATCGAGACTGGCGCATGGTTCATCGAGCAACAGTATGCCGGCGCCGTCGGCCAGCACCGACAGCAGGCAGAGCAACTGCTTGCGGCCCTCGCTCAGTTCGTGCGTGGATTGCGAGTGCATCGCGGCAAGGCCATGGGCGGCAAGCAAGTCGTTCGCCCGGCTCTGCGCGGCCGGAAGATCCAGCCCCTGCTCGAGCATGCCAAAGCAGAGCTCCTCCATGACCGTGGGAAAGAGAATCTGGTGATCCGGATTCTGAAACACCAGCCCGCAGGGCCTGTCGGTCTCGACCGAACCGGACTGCGGCTGGAGCAGACCCTTGATCAGGCGCAGCAGCGAACTCTTGCCGCAGCCGTTGGCGCCAATCAGGCCGATACGTGCCTGTGCAAGTTCCAGGGAGAGACCCCGGAACACCGGATTGCCGTCACGCACGAGGGTGACATCGCGAAGCCGCATCATGAAGGTTCGGTCTGGCCAGAGAGGGGATCAGCGACAGGGGAGGCGCGTCGCGGACACTAGCACAGGGACCGCCGTGATCCGCCCCCTGCCGGCCGATGCGGACGATCCGGGGCGACAGGTGCAGGTCACGCTCAGGGCCGGGCGGTATACTTCCTCTCCCCTGCCGGGGTGGTGGAACTGGTAGACGCGCCGGACTCAAAATCCGGTGCCAGTGATGGCGTGAGGGTTCGAGTCCCTCCCTCGGCACCAGGTCAGACTCTCCTGATCTGCAGCGCTCTCCCATGCAAAGAAACACCCCGCGCGCGTTGTGCAGACAGCGCATCGTGATGGCGTGAAGAACCCCGCAGCCGATCAGGGATAACACCGTCGTATTCAAACGCTCGTTTGCATATCGTTTCATGACGCGTGCTCGCATCGGTTGGGGCGATCGCGCCGGATCGATACAAGCAACGGAGACAACATGACAAACAGCATTTCAAACGGACGTCGTGCCGCGAAGTCCCTGCGTCTGCGCACCCTGGCAGTTGGGGTGTCGGCATCCCTCATGGCCCTTGGCGCATCTGTCGCCAGTGCGGAGACCTACAGCTTTTCTCGCATATTTGCCCTGGGCGATTCCCTTACCGACGGTGGCACCTACAGCAATGCCATCAAGGC
>CAYYDO010000143.1:0-4801 GCA_964470595.1 uncultured Burkholderiaceae bacterium
CCCGAGATGGTGACCTGGCGCTCCTGCATCACCTCGAGCAGAGCGCTCTGCACCTTGGCGGGAGCCCGATTGATCTCATCGGCAAGAAGCAGGTTGTTGAACACAGGGCCGAGCACGGTACTGAACTCCGATGTCTTCTGGTTGTAGATGCGTGTGCCGGTCATATCCGATGGCAGCAGGTCGGGCGTGAACTGCACCCTGCCGAAACTGCCCTGCAGGGCACTCGCCAGCGTCTTGACCGTAAGTGTCTTCGCCAGACCGGGCACACCCTCGATCAGCAGGTGCCCACGCGCGAGCAGAGCCACCAGCACGCGCTCGAGAAAGCGGTCCTGACCAACCACCACGCGCTTGACCTCATAGAGCAGACGCTCCATCAGCGCCGCGCTTGCGGCAATCCGCTCGGCGGCCGGTGTCGCCGGGGCGGAGGCCGCTGCACTGTTCCATGGATCTCGGGAATGGTTCATGTGGACATCCTTTGCGGGAATGAGTCGGACGGATTCGGCAAATGTCGGGCAGGCTCGATCAGAAGGGCGGGATACCAACGCCACTGGCGGCATTTTCAATGGTGGCGGCAAATCCGATACCGATGAATGTACCGGCCTTGGTCGGATTGAGAATCGCCGTGACGATCCCGATCACCTCGCCGGCCATGTTGACCAGCGGACCACCCGAGTTGCCCGGATTAACCGCGGCATCGAACTGGATCAGACCGGTCAGCGCGGGACGGTCATCGCGGGAGCGAAACTCACGATTCAGACCGGACACGACGCCGGCAGACACGGACGGACCGATCCCGAACGGAAACCCAACCGCCACGACCTCGTCACCAGCGGCCATCCTGGCGCTCGACCCGAGCACAGCAGGCGCCAGGTCATCGGGAAGACGCTCAGGCTTGAGCAGGGCGAGGTCGTGCGCCGGCATGGCGGCCACGATCACTGCCGGCGATTCGGTGCCATCGTGAAAAACGACCTCGAGGCGTTCCATGCCGTGAACCACATGAAAGTTGGTCAGCAGCGTCCCGTCTTCCATGATCACCACGCCGCTCCCCACGCCGAGCTGCTCCTGCGGACCCCTGGGTCGCCGTGCATCCCGGCCGAAGCCGCGTACCCTGACCACGGCGGGCAGAACCGCCTGCGCAGCCCTTGCGGTGCGCGAGGGCAGATCGCTATCCTGAAGGCTGCGCACGACGGCAGCGTGAATGTCTTTCTGGGTGACGGGTCGCGGGCGGTCGCGGAGCAGGTCTGTGACCACAAGACCAATCCCGATGACCAGTCCGACGATGGAGATGATCCACTGCGCCGCGTGTTTCATGCAGTCAACTTATCACAGCGTCTTGCCACCGCAAGGCGCAACTTCCCGAGGGGGCATGCCGCATGCGTTTTCTTTGGCCGGAAATGTTGTGGACGCTGCTGCTGATCCCGGCTCTCATCGCGGGCTACCTCTGGATGCTCCGGCGGCGGATGCCCTCGGCAGCGATCGCCCCGGAAATTTCAGCAATCCGTCTGGCGCAAGTGGGACGGCGTTCGTGGCGTCGACATGTTCCACCAGCATTGTGTCTGGCTGCAATCGGCTGCGGACTCGTCGGCGCAGCCGGACCCAGCGCGCGGGTGGTGCTCCCGGCCGACTACATGACCCTGATCCTGGCCATGGATGTCTCCCGCAGCATGCTGGCCGAGGATGTCCCGCCCAACCGCATCAAGGCCAGCCAGGAGGCTGTCAAGGCCTTCGTGGAAGGTCTGCCGGCCAATGTGCGCATCGGTCTGGTGACCTTTGCCGGCACAGCCCAGCGGGCACATGGCATCACCGATAACCGGCAGGACATCGCCGATGCCATCGATCGCTTCCAGTTGCAGCGCGGCACAGCCACCGGCAGCGGACTGCTGATGGCGCTTGACATGCTGAGACCGGAGGCCGGGATCCGGATCGAGAGCAGCGTCTACGGGTGGGATGCGGGAGGCGCTGAGGCCCAGCCGACAGCGCGACAGGAGCAGCGCGGCAGTATCGCCGGCATGGCATCGGAGAGCAGCGGATCCGCGACGCCGGCGGCGCCCCCCGGCTCCTATCGCAGTGGCGCCGTGGTGCTGCTGTCGGATGGTCGCCGGACCACGGGCCCTGATCCACTCGAGGCCGCACGACTGTCGGCACGACTCGGGGTACGCGTTCACACCGTGGCATTCGGCACACCCGAGGGGTTCATCCCCGGCCTGGAGGGATGGTCCTTCTATGCGCGGGTGGATGAGGAAACACTTCGGCAAATGGCGCAGATCACCCAGGGGGAGTTCTTCCGCGCATCCAATGCGAGCGACCTGCAGGGTATCTATGAACACCTGGCCAGCAGAATCCGTCTGGAGCGCCAGGACACCCAGGTGGCCGCCCTGTTCGCGGCAGCGGCGGCGCTGCTCAGTGCGCTGGCTGCCGGTCTCTCGCTGGCATGGTTCCGTTCGACACCAGTTCAGCGCGCCTGAGTCTGCGTGAACATCAGAGTCCGGCCTCGCGGGCTTTGCGGGCCCTCTGGCCACGTGCCTGGTAGAGCATGTCGATGGTGATCTTGCGCACCTCGAGTTTGCTCGCCTCGATGTGCGCACTCAGCATGCGCTGTGCTTCATCGCCCCTGCGCTTGCGCAGCGCTGTCAGTATCTTGGCATGCTCATCATAGGTTGCGGTGATCCGATCGTGCTTGGTGAAATCGAGACGTCGCACGATGCGGATGCGGTCGGATACTTCGGCATGCACCCGTGCCATCTCAGTATTGCCAGTGGCCGACAGCAGACCCGCATGAAATGCCTCATCGAGTTCACCCACGCGGATGGCATCGGTATGGCGCTCGACCGCGGGCACCAGCCACACTCTGCACAAGGCATCAATTTCCGGACGGTCTCCCTCGCGCTGACAGAGCACCCTGGCGGCATAGCACTCCAGTAGCGTGCGAAAGTCGTAGAGTTCATCGAGCTTGTCGAAATCGAGTTGGGGCACGATCCAGCCCATACGGGGTACGGCTTCAATCAGGCCCTCGTGCTGCAGACGCTGCAGAGCCTGACGCAGCGGTGTACGGCTGACATCGAGTTCCTGGGCAAGATCATTCTCTGCCAGTCGATCACCCGGCAGATAGTGAAAATCAAACAGCTTGCCCTTGAGTTCCCGATAAGCCCGGTCTGCCAGGCTGGCAGAGTGAATCTCCCGAATGGTCTCGGTCATCCTCGCATCTCCTCAGGCGTTGGCCGCACGGTAGGCCCGCCATCCGCCAAAACCCGAAATATCCTGGGCACCCTCGAGCCCGATCGGCTCACAGATGAAACCCTTCACCCATTGTCCGTCGGAGAGCTCCACCGAACCGATACCAAGCGGCGCCGGAACCCCCGCCACAAACGCTCCGAACGATTCCACAGGGATATCGAACACCTCCAGGGCGATGCTGACACCACCACGGGACACGCGCACCAGACCCGGCTTTGGTGGAACGGTACCAGGCAGCGCATAAAGACTATAGCCCGTCGCAGTCCGGGCCTCGGCCACAAACGCCCCCCCGGCAGCGATGATCTCCCGATGAAGCGGCATGCCGCGCAGATGGGCTCCCACCACGGCAAGTCGGACAGCGCCCGGGCCGTGATCGGGAATTCGGCTGTCCTGAGGGAGCCTCTCGCGCAGCCCCAGACCCAGAGGCAGACCCCGTGAACTGCTCCACTGCGAGGACAGACGCAGAAGAGCCTCCTCGCAGCCGGCCGGTGCGATGAAGGTCACACCGAAAGGCAAACCGGTAGACGTCAGTTGATCGGGTGTGGCCACCGCCGCCCACCCGAGCAGATTGACAAAATTGGTATACACCCCCAGGGCAGAATTGCACCCGACCGGGTCTGCCGCAAGTTCAGCCACGGTGGGCAAGCTCGGTGCTGTCGGGACCATGAGTACATCGAACTGTTCCCACAGCCGGGACACCTGCGCCGCGATCTCCTTCAGTCGGTAGAGTGCCCGGCAACTGTCGACCGCGGAAAAATCCCGACCGCGGGAAATCACGCCTGCCACAACCGGATCCAGACCCGCGACATGCGCAGTAATGGCATCGCCGGCAACCGCCCAGCGCTCTGCCACCCAGGGGCCGTCGTACAGCATGCCGGCGGCCTCGGAAAGTGCAGACATATCGAAGCGGTCAATTGAAAAGCCAAGATCACTGGCATGTTGCAGGCTCCGCTCAAAGCATGTGCGGTACGCAGCGGATCCGAAAACAGGGGCATCGGGCACAGCGACTCGCAACTCTGACCGGAATGCGAATCGCATGCGGGGTTCGCCGTGATAATGCGCACTCGGCTGGGAGGTGCGACGCGACGATGCCATGATGCGATACACGATGGCCGCATCGGCAGGGGTGAGTGTGAACACACTCAGCACATCGATGCTCTGCACTGCGGGCAACACCCCCTCGGTGGGTATGCGCCCGGGTGACGGCTTGAAACCCACCAGATTGTTGAACCCCGCGGGAACACGGCCCGATCCTGCGGTATCGGTGCCGAGGGCGAACGCCACGAGCCCCCTCGCAAGGGCACTCGCGGAACCCGAACTCGATCCACCACTAATGTGCGACGGAGAAAACGGATTGGGTACAGCGCCGTAGGGCGAACGACTGCCCACCAGCCCGGTTGCAAACTGATCCAGATTGGTCTTGCCGATCAGTACGGCACCGGCATCGAGCAAGGCCTGCACGGCGGGAGCCGTCTCGCGGGCGATGGTCGCAAAACCCGGGCAGGCGGCCGTGGTCGGCCAGCCTGCGACATCGATGTTGTCCTTGACCGCAAAGGGCACCCCGAAC
>CAYYDO010000143.1:4811-5325 GCA_964470595.1 uncultured Burkholderiaceae bacterium
ATGGATCTGCTCGTCGGTGGCCAGACATATCCAGGCCACATCCGGCTCCGCAGCACGGTGGCCAGCGACGGCAGCGCGCCACTTCGCCCTGGCGTTGTCGAGCACGGCCTGCGCATCTGTGATGGCCAGCAACTGCATATCCTGAATGGAGACGACCGATTGGCTCATGATGCATCCTGAATGGAACGATGATGACTGCGCATGAAACGCGGTCGTGGAATCGCGGCAAGCAACTCGCGGGTGTAGGAGTCCCTGGGTTGCCCAAGAACCTGCTGGGTGGGGCCCTCTTCGACGATCCGGCCAGTGCGCATCACGATCACCCGATCACATAACAGTCGCACCACTTCCAGGTCATGGCTGACAAAGAGGTAGCTCATTCCATAACGATCGCGAAGATCGACCAGGAGGTTCAGCACCACGGCCTGTACCGATACATCGAGTGCAGCTGTCGGCTCATCGAGAACCAGCAAGCGGGGACCGGTCGCGATCGCCCGCGCGATGCCCACGCGCGCCC
>CAYYDO010000144.1:0-5280 GCA_964470595.1 uncultured Burkholderiaceae bacterium
CACCGCAAGCGAGAGCACCGCAAGAATCATCAGCATCTGCTGCCAGTCGGCCGCCACACCGAACAGGCCCGACACCAGCAGACGCACCACAATTGCAAAGGCGGCAAACTTGGGCGCCGCACCGATCATCAGGGTCATGGCCGTCGGCGCGCCCTGATAGACATCGGGCACCCACATGTGAAACGGCACAGCCCCCAGCTTGAATGCGAGCCCGGCAACCACGAATACGGTGCCGAAGACCATGATCAGACGATCCGCCTGCCCTGATGCCAGCTTGTCGGCCACGGCAGGAAGATCGAGTGTGCCGGTGGCACCATAAATCATCGACATGCCGTAGAGCAGGAAACCCGATGCCAGGGCGCCCAGCACGAAATACTTCATGGCGGCCTCGGTGGACACCGCATGATTGCGACGCAGGGCGACCATGGCATACAGGGCGAGCGACAGCAACTCCAGACCCAGATAGACCGTGAGGAGATTGTTGGCCGAGATCATCACGAACTGCCCCAGCACGGCAAAGAGCGCGAGCAGGTGGAACTCGCCATTGGGAATCTCGCGATCGACGATGTAATGACGCGAATACATGAGCGTCACGGCCGCAGCGAGCGCAGCCGATCCCTTCAGGAAGGCCGACAGAGAATCCGCAACAACCAGGCCGTTCATCGCGTAAATCGTCTGGGTATCGCCGCTCGCAGCCAGTTGCCATAGCCCGATGGCGACCAGGCCAGCGACAGAGAGGCCGTGCACCACGGCGGCGGCGTTCCGCCGCATGAACAACTCGACCAGCATGACCACAGCCAGGAGCAGAAGCAGCGCAATTTCTGGCGCTGCCGCAGCGATATTCAGAGATTCGAGCGTCATGACAGGTTCTCGTTAAGGGCGGCGCATGCGTTCATGGCGCAGGAAGTTTCGGCGTCGCGACGTGACGCAGGAGTTCGTCCACCGAAACCTGCATGACATCGACAAAGGGAGCGGGCCAGATTCCCATGAGAAGCACCAGACCGGCAAGCGCCATCAGCATCCAGAATTCACGGGGATTGACGTCGCGCAGTTCGGCGACATGATCGTTGGCGACATCTCCGAAGACGACACGCTTGATCATCCACAGCGAATACGCCGCACCGAAAATCAGCGTTGTTGCGGCCAGCAGGCCAATCCAGAAGTTGTAATCGACGGCGCCGAGAATCACCATGAACTCGCCAACGAACCCGCTGGTGGCAGGCAAGCCGCTGTTGGCCATGGCAAACAGCACGAAGAGGGCTGCAAACTTCGGCATGCGATTGACCACGCCGCCGTAGTCGGCGATCTGTCGGGAGTGCATGCGGTCGTAGAGGACCCCGATGCACAGGAACATGGCACCCGAGATGAATCCGTGAGAGATCATCTGCACGATACCGCCCTGTACCCCGAGACTGTTGAACATGAAAAAGCCGAGAGTGACAAAACCCATGTGCGCGATCGAGGAATAAGCCACCAGTTTTTTCATATCCGCCTGCACCAGCGCCACCAGCCCGATGTACACCACCGCGATCAAGGACAGACTGATCATCAGGGTGTCGAGTTCCCGGGATGCATCGGGCGCAATGGGCAATGAGAAACGCAGGAATCCATACGCGCCGAGCTTGAGCATGATGGCAGCCAGAACGACCGAGCCTCCCGTTGGAGCCTCAACGTGAGCATCCGGAAGCCAGGTATGTACCGGCCACATCGGAACCTTGACCGCGAACGCAACCAGAAACGCAATGAAGATCAGAATCTGCGCATCGAGCGGAAGCGGCAACCGATGCCACGCCAGCACATCGAAGCTTCCCGACTTCATATAGAGGTACACCAGCGCCACCAGAGTGAGCAGCGATCCGAGCAGGGTGTAGAGAAAGAACTTGAATGCCGCATAGACACGGTTCGGTCCACCCCAGATGCCGATGATCAGATACATGGGAATCAGGGTGGCCTCGAAGAAAACGTAGAACAAAACACCGTCGAGCGCACTGAACACGCCAATCATCAGACCGGAGAGGATCAGGAAGGACCCCATGTACTGACCGACCCGGTCCTCGATCACCTCCCAGCCCGCAATCACCACGAACACCGTGATCAGGGCCGTCAGCGGAATGAACCACATGGACAGACCGTCGATGCCGAGGCTGTAATGAATGTTGAAGCGATCGATCCACTGTACCTTCTCGACAAACTGCATGCCAACGGCAGCGTTATCGAAGCCTGTGATCAGGGGGATCGTCACAAGAAACCCGAGTACCGAGCCGACGAGGGCGATTTGACGCAGACGCGCCGCAGGCGCATTGCCCATCGCAACCAGTGCACTTCCGAAAAGAATCGGCAGCCAGATGGAGAGAGAAAGAACCGGAAAACTCGAAGTCATCATTTCACCATCGGCACGGATTGCGTCACGGGTGCGAACCACCACAGCATCAATGCAACGCCAAGGATCATCGCGATGGCGTAGTGATACAGGTAGCCTGTCTGACCCAGCCTCATGATCGACGCAATCGCCGCGACCACACGGGTGCTGCCATTGACCATCAGGCCATCGATCAGCCCCTGATCAGCCCGACGCCAGAGTTGGCCGCCGAGAAGACGGGCGCCACCAGCAAACACGATCTCATTGATGCGATCCATGAAGTACTTCTGCTCGAGAAGGTGATGGATCGCAGACAACTGGCGGGAGAGCCGCTCCGGAATGGACGGATTGACCAGATAGAAATAGCCCGAGACGATCACCCCGGCGAGTGCCAGCCAGAACGGCGCTGTCTGGACGGAATGCAGCCCCAGGGCGAACCAGCCATGGAAATGCGATGCCAGCTCGGCCATCGCTGGGTGACCCGGATCAACATGGATCACACCCTTGAAGTAGTCGCCGAACAGCATCGGCCCGATCGCAATCGCACCCAGCACGACCGACGGCACCGCCAGCGCGATCAGCGGAGCGGTGACCACCAGCGGCGACTCGTGCGGCTCGTGATGATCATGCGCTCCATGACCCTGGCCATGCGCATGATCGCCATGCGCTGACCAGCGCGGCGCACCGTGAAACACGAGAAAGAACATGCGAAACGAGTAGAAGGCGGTCACGAAGACCCCGAGCAGCAGCATGGCATGCACCACCGATGCAGCCACAAGATTGGAGGCACCGACGGCCTCGATGATCATGTCCTTGGAATAGAACCCCGAAAAAAACGGGGCACCAATCAGTGCGAGCGAGCCCAGCAGGGATACCGCCCAGGTGATCGGCATCTTGCGCCAGAGTCCGCCCATGCGGCGGATGTCCTGTTCGTGATGCATGCCGATGATGACCGAGCCTGCCGCAAGGAAGAGCAGCGCCTTGAAGAAAGCATGCGTCATCAGATGGAAGAAAGCCACCGAATAGGCTGATGCACCCAGCGCGACTGTCATGTAACCGAGTTGGGACAGTGTGGAATACGCGACAACACGCTTGATGTCGTTCTGAATGATCCCGAGAAAGCCCATGAAGAGTGCCGTGATGGCACCGATGATCATGACAAACGAAAGCGCGATATCGCTCAACTCGAACAGGGGTGACATCCGGGCCACCATGAAGATGCCGGCAGTGACCATCGTGGCCGCATGTATCAGGGCGGAAATCGGCGTGGGGCCTTCCATGGAATCCGGCAACCACACATGCAGGGGAAACTGCGCCGATTTGCCCATCGCTCCGATGAACAGACAGATGCATGCCACCGCCAGAAGTGGCCACTCCGTACCCGGAATCAGCGAAATCGACTCACCCGCCAGATCAGGGGCTTTCGCAAAGGCCGAGGCGTAATCCATCGCTCCGACATGCGCCATGATCAGACCGATACCCAGGATGAAGCCAAAATCGCCAACGCGATTGACCAGGAAGGCCTTGAGATTGGCGTAGATCGCCGTGGGCCGCGTATACCAGAAGCCGATCAGCAGGTACGACACCAGTCCGACGGCCTCCCATCCGAAGAAGAGCTGCAGGAAATTGTTGCTCATGACCAGCATGAGCATGGAAAAGGTGAACAGCGAGATGTAACTGAAAAACCTCTGATAGCCAGGATCGTCGTGCATGTAGCCGATCGTGTAGACATGCACAGCCAGCGACACCGAGGTGACCACCACCATCATGGTCGCAGACAGGGTATCGATCAGAAACCCGATCTCGAATTTGAGCCCGGCCACCTCGGCCCAGGTGTACACCGCCCCATTGAAGGTGTTTCCGGAGAGAACATCAAAGAGGACCACCAGCGAGGCGACCAGCGACACCGCAACGCCGGCAATCGTGACGGTATGCGCACCCGCACGACCAACCACGCGACCGAAGAGTCCGGCGACGATGGCACCGACCAGCGGGGCCAGGGGAACGAGAAGATAGAGAAACTTCATTGTCGATCAGCCCTTGAGTTCGTCGAGTTCCTCGACTTCCACGGTGTTCAGGTTACGGAACAGCACCACGAGGATTGCCAGTCCGATCGCGGACTCGGCAGCTGCAACCGTGAGAATGAAGAAGACGAAGATCTGACCTGCCGCATCCCCGAGAAAGTGCGAGAACGCGATGAAGTTCATATTGACAGCGAGCAGCATCAGTTCGATCGCCATGAGCAGGACAATCAGGTTCTTCCGGTTCATGAAGATACCGATCACGCTGATCGCAAAGAGAATGGCGCCGAGGGTCAGGAAGTGAGCCAGTGTGAGCATCTCAGTCTCCCTTTGCCTGCGCATCCGGGGCCGATGCACCGCGCGACACGGGGGGCATGGAGACCAGGCGAACACGGTCCTGGGCCCGCACCCTCACCTGTCGGGAGGGATCCTGATGCTTGGCGTCCTTGCGACGACGCAATGTCAGAGAGATGGCCGCGACGATCGCCAGCAACAGAATGACAGCGGCAATCTGGAATGCGTACACGTAATCGGTGTAGATCAGCATACCCAGCGCCTTGGTGTTGTCGTAATCCGCGGGCAGCGGCCGCACCGATGACTCGGGCACATTGAAACTGCGGATCAGGATGGCCGCCATCTCGAACACGATCAGTCCACCAACGGGCGCAGCCACGCGCAGATTGGCCCAGAAGCCCTGACGCAGTTTCTCCAGGTCGAAGTCGATCATCATCACGACAAACAGGAACAGCACCATGACCGCTCCGACGTACACCAGCACCAGGGTAATGGCGAGGAACTCGGCGCGCAGAAGCAGCCAGACGGCCGCCGCGCTGAAGAAACTCAGCACCAGATAAAGCGCGGCATGCACCGGATTGCGCGCCGTGATGACCTTGAGCGCCG
>CAYYDO010000145.1:0-2649 GCA_964470595.1 uncultured Burkholderiaceae bacterium
GTGGGCGCAGCCAATTGCGCCACCGTGAAAAATCCGGTGGCACCATTTCCGACCCAAGCTGCCAGAGCGCGGGTGCACCATCGAGAAATCGCGTTGCGTCAAAGAAGCCACAAAGCCAGAGCGCCGCGAGGCACACCGCAATCACGACAGTGATCAGCCGCGTGGCGCGCCATCGCTGGCGGCTGTCGCTATCCAGAATATCGCGAAAGTTTGCGGTTGCGGCGCTCATCACTTCATCTTCGCCAGATCAAGCTTCAATACCTTCGCGGTATCGCGCAAGACGTCATACGCCTTGTCATCCGTTGCGGCAAACGACTCAACACGGAAAGACTTCAGCACGTCCTTGTCTTTCATGTCCAGGAACGCTGCACGGATGGCCTGCTTGAGCGCTGGCGCCAGATTGCCCTGCATCACGATGGGGTAGTTGGGAATGGGCGGCGAGAGATCGAGCTGAATCAGCTTGCTCGCGTCGATCGTGCCGCGGGCGACCAGCGAGTCGTAGATCGGCTTTGAGAGCGCGCCAGCAGGAATCTGCCCGGCCTGAACGGCGCGAGCCACGGCGTCGTGCGTGCCGAGATGCACGGGCTTATAGTCCTTCTCGCCATCAAGGCCAGCCTTGTTGAGCAGGTGAGCGCGTGGCGCCAGGTGGCTGGAGGTCGATGCCTGATCGCCAAATCCGAATGGTTTGCCACGAATGTCAGCCAGTGACTTCACCGGGCCGTTCGCACTGGCAATCAGGATCGCGTTGTAAAAGGGTGCACCACGCTCAACACCAACGGCGAAAGGCTCGATCTCGGGTGCACGCGACTTTGCAAGCACATACGAGAATGGTCCGAAGTAAGCCACCTCGATTCGGCCAAAGCGCATCGCTTCAATCATCGACGAGTAGTCCGTCGTGACCACCAGTTCGATCTCTTTTTTGAGTGTGCGTTCAAGATACGCCTTGAGAGGTTGCGCATTTTGAATCAGCGTGCTGGCGTTTTCATCAGGCAACAGCGCCACGCGCAGTTTTGCGGGGTCGCGCGATTGGGCCATCGCTGTAAACGAGAGCGAAGCGAGCAAAGCACCCATTCCGAGCAGGAAACTACGGCGTAGTACGGTCATGTCGACTCCTTGATCAGGTTGCGGAAAACTCTGGCAACGACGCCCGTGCTGCCTCGACCTCGGCGAGTCCCGAAGTCGATGCAATACGTGGTGTCGTGGGTTGATATATGTGTGAGATCTGCTGCTCGGTCAGCGCTGCGGGCGCTGCGTCGAATACAACCTGGCCCGCATGCAGCCCGACAATGCGATCGGCAAACTGTTTCGCGAACTCGACTTGATGCAGGCTGACGACCGCAGTCAACCCGTCCGACTTGCACACATCACGCAGCAAACCAAGCAGGCGCTCGGCGGTTGCGGGATCGAGGCTGGCAACAGGCTCATCCGCCAGGAGCAGCGACGGCGCCTGCACGAGGGCGCGTGCGACACCCACCCGTTGCTGCTGTCCGCCCGAAAGCTGATCGGCGCGATGCAATGCACGTTCAAGCAGACCGACGCGCTCAATGGCGCGAAGAGCGAGCGTCTTGTCGTCCAGCGACCACGGCAAAAGAGAGGCGAAACTGTGGCGATAGCCAAGGCGCCCCATCAACACATTGGCAAGCACCGATTGCCGCCCAATCAGGTGGTGTTGCTGAAAAACCATACCGCACTTGCGTCGATGCGCGCGCAGGTTCGGCTCCTGCGAAATGTCGCCGAACTCCGCCGAGACGACATGCCCGTGTGTTGGCGTGACAAGCCCATTCAAGCAGCGGAGCAACGTGGATTTGCCTGCACCCGATGGGCCCAGCAGGACGACGAAGTCACCAGCGCCGAAGGTCAGTGACGTGCGGTGTAGCGCGGCGACGCCGTTGGCGTAGGTCACTGCGCAGTCGACCACACGCAATGCGGCGATGGGTGCAGGCGCGCTGACTCGTTGGATGTGATGCGAAGTCGTGTCTGACACATGTGCTCCGGTGGGGAGAATGCGCGTCCGGGAGAAGCGCGCTTGCAATGGCGCTCACTCTGAACTCCCACCATGACAGACGCGTTAACAAAACGGTCACATGGACTGATTAATGTATAGGTTCAATCTATGGACACCTCATCGTCTGCCGAGCTAAGAGCGTTTGACGCCACCATGCGTACCGGCAGCATGTCTGCTGCTGCGAAGTTGTTGGGGATTCGTCAACCCACGGTCTCAGCCCACATTGCCAGCCTCGAGCGTCAGTTCGGGGCTGACCTGTTCGTCCGTCGGGGGCGCGGCCTGCAGCCCACAGACATGGCAAGGCGGCTTGCGGAAATCACCAGCCGCATCTACCGCGCCGAGGAGGATGCCGCTCTCCTGCTGGCCAGCGTTCGCAGCCGCTACGAGGGGACCCTGCGGCTGTGTTCGATTGGGCCATACAACATCGTCCCGATCATCGCAGCGTTTCGGAAAAAGCACCCGCGTATTCAACTCTCGCTCCATGTGGGTGACTCTCGAAGCGTCGTAGGTGCAATCACGCAGTACCGTCAGGATATCGGCATGCTTCTGCATGCTGTGGACGATCCGAATGTGCACTGTGTGCCCTACCGGCGCCAGCCTTTGGTGGTCTTTGCAGCGCGAGATCATCCCCTTGCGCACAGGGG
>CAYYDO010000145.1:2659-5238 GCA_964470595.1 uncultured Burkholderiaceae bacterium
GTGCATTAGATGGTCAGGAATTCGTTTTGCGCGAAGAGGGATCGCAAACGCGCTCAGTGTTTGAGGCGGGTGTGCGCGCAGCAGGCATCCGTATTCGAAGCGCGATCGAGATCGCAAGCCGCGAGTCTGTCCGTGAGGCAGTTGCGCAAGGCTTGGGGCTTGGGGTGGTCGCGCAGACCGCTTTCATTCCGGACGTGCGCTTGGTCGCACTTGAGGTCAAAGGCCTGAACCTCGCCACACATGCGCACCTCATATGCATGGCGGAACGAAGATCGGAAGCGCTGATCCAGGAGTTTCTCAGGCTCGCTCTTCAGGTTCGTCCCGCGCAGTAGCTTGTGCCCTCTCGCCGCGCGCCAGAACAGACGCAATCTCGGCCTCTTGTTCCTCGGTATAGCTGACCACTCCGACGGGAATACCTGCAGGCAACTGTTGACGCAACTGCATTGCATCGCGCTTCGTGAAGCCGCCACACAGTTCGATGAGTTGCGTGCCAGACCGAGCCTCTTCTGTGGCAGCATGAATCGCGCTCGCCAGGTCAGGGACACCAATCACTACAGTCGTGAAGTTCGCTGACGACAGAGTTGCGCGGTGATTTTCAGGTGAGTAGTCCGAAGCCTTTACGATGAAAGTGAATCGTGAGAGTGGCATTTTGTGTGGCCTGGCTTGTAGATGGTGATATTGGCGATCAGGGTGTGGTCGTCATCGCGTGCGCCTGATGAGCTCGGTTCCAATGCCCTTGCCCTGCAGCGCCCTGTCTACGGCCAGGTCAGACAGGTAACAGCAGTAGCTGTAGTCGGTGAGGGAGCGGCTCACCCCCACCAAGCGGCCGTCCAGCCAGGCGGAGATGACCAGGCTGGGCGCGGCAAACATCCGTGCGATCCTGGGCAGATCGGCAGTAGGTCTGGAGATTCCTGACGCGTCAAAAACGCGTACAACTTCGACAGGATCGAGGGGATAGTTCTGGCGGTACTCGATGCTTTCAAGCATTGCAATCTCCATTGAAAGGTGCAGGTCGAGGGTGAGTGTGATGTTGATATTGATCCACAGATGACTCGAACCCCGCCCGGATCAGCCCACCCGATCACGACGCGAAAACCATCGCTGCAGAGTCGGCCGCCAGCGCAGAAAGAGCACATACATGCGCTCCATGAACCACGCGGCGCCGGGCAGACGCCCTAGCAGGGCCAGCCAGCGCCAGCCCGGTAAGGCCGCCCATAAGGCCAGAAACGCCTGCGCACCGCTGATCAGCTGACCATCCCGACGCTGCACATGAAATCGAGCAAGCAGCTGTTCTCGCGTCGTGCCGGGTGGCACAGGAACACTTGCATCGCTGATATCCAGAAAGCACACCGGTGCATCGGCCTGCAGCGGCTCAAGCTTGCGGTAGACGCCGATTTCGCGACGGCACATGGGGCAGGCACCGTCGTATAGAACCGTCACGGCGGGAGGTGTCGTATCAGGCTCGATCACGGGCGAGTGCGTTCTTTCGGATTCAGTCACAGGAGAATGCCCTTCATTGGTCTCGGTCTCGATCTCGGGTACGGTTACCATACAGGCGCCGGGTAGGCGACCAGCAAGTCAGCAGCCGACTCCACACCGCGCGAAACCCGGTTCCACCACTGCGAGAACGAATCGCAACGTCGGTCGACAGCGGGAAAAAGAGCAGGGGCTGCCTGGCAATCGGCCCAGGCTCCCAGCCAAGGCCTCAGATGGGGCTCATCGGTGCTGCGTACACGACGGGCGCTCTTCAAGGCTTCGCCGATGCTTGCCGCATCGCCCACCCAACGCACCGTCGCCAACTCCGTCATGCGATCGCACACAAAACGCCAGCGCTTCTCGCTCCAGGGCCAGGCGCGATGAAAATCAGAAACGAAAACACCGACCGCCACTGCATCCGACGGCAGCGTAGCGGGAAGTTCACCCATATTCCATGGGTGAACCAGCCACACATCGCGCCCCGCCACTGCCGCAGCATCGGGTAATGCCCAGCCGAACCCGGCAGGCGGTGTTTCACTCAAAGGTGGCTCGCCATGCGCCACCTGCGCTGCGTGTGATGTGTCTGCGACGGACGCATCGGACTCGCGAGTCGCCGCACTGCCATCGCGAGCCGACAGACGAAGGGACCGCCGCGCCGACTGATGCCCCGGTTGACGCGCAAGACGATCGAGCGCCTCATAGGATTGATCGATCACACTGCCGGGGCTGTGCCAGGCAGACGGTGCATAGCGGGCCACATTGTCGGCATTGAACAGATACGGCTTGCTGCTGCCCGTGCCGGCCACCCATTGCCAGCTGAGGTGATTGCTGGCGAGGTCACCATCGAGCAGATGCCCATACAGCCAGTCGGCCGCCACACGCCAGTGCACCTTCCTGATGTGCACCACATAGCTGGCCAGCCACATGCGGGCGTGGTTATGCAGATAGCCGGTGTCGTAGAGCGTGCGCACCGCCATGTCGATCACGGGCACGCCGGTGCTGGCCTGGCGAATATCAGCGGGTAACGCCCGGTCGTAGCATTCCTCGGGCAGAGGGCCATCACGCAGCGAATTCAGGATTCCTGCATTCCGAAAGTGCCACAC
>CAYYDO010000146.1:0-4378 GCA_964470595.1 uncultured Burkholderiaceae bacterium
CATGCGTGCGCAGACCCAGGCCATGCGGGCACTTGCTTATGTCGCCGCTGCCGAGTCGGATCGCGCCATGCGTGAACCGGATGCAGCCGCGCGGCAACTGGCACAGGCCCGTGTCGATTTTCTGATTCCCATCGTCAAGGGTTTCTCCACCGAGCAGTCGGTCGAGATCACCTCGCTCGGTGTGCAGGTGCACGGCGGCATGGGCTTTGTCGAGGAAACCGGTGCCGCACAGCATTTCCGTGATGCGCGCATCACGCCGATTTACGAAGGCACCACCGGCATTCAGGCCAACGATCTGCTGGGCCGCAAGATTCTTCGCGATGGTGGTGCCGAGGCGCGTCGCATCCTGGCCGAGGCCAGCGCGGTGGCCAGTGCCTGTCAGGCCTCTGCCGATATGCGCTTCAAGTCGATTGGCAGTGCCCTGGGCACCGCCGTGATGGCGCTCGAACGTGCCGTCGGGTGGGTGGTGGAGGTGCAACCGAAGAATCCGTCTGCGGTGCTCACGGGTGCGTATCCTCTGATGAAGGCCTTTGGTGTGGTGCTCGGTGGCTGGATGCTGGCCCGCTCGGCGCAGATTGCTGCGGCTCGTATTGCGGAAGGCTCCACCGATTCGTTCTATGCACAGAAGATCGCCGTTGCCGTCTTTTACGCGCATCATGTGCTGACTCAGGCTGCCGGTCTGGCACAATCGGTCCGCCTTGGCGAGGAAGCGACCACCGCCATGCTCGAAGGCCTCAACGACGCCCTTGCCGCCTAGGCTGCCCGATCACCGCCCCATCCCGACCATGTCCGACATCATTCTGCGAACCGAAGGTCTCACCAAGGAGTTCATGGGCTTCGTGGCCGTGAGCGATGTCAACCTCGCTGTGCGGCGCGGCACCATTCACGCCCTGATCGGGCCCAACGGCGCCGGCAAGACCACCTGTTTCAATCTGCTCACCAAGTTTCATGCGCCGACCTCGGGCCGCATCTTCTTCAACGATCAGGACATCACCGGCAAGTCGCCCGCCGAGATTGCCCTGATCGGGATGGTCCGCTCGTTCCAGATTTCCTCGGTGTTCCCGCATCTGTCGGTGCTGGAAAATGTGCGCGTCGGTCTGCAGCGGCGGTTGGGCATCTCCATGCAGTTCTGGAAGAGCGAGCGTGTGTTGAACAGCCTCAACGACGAAGCCATGCATCTCCTCGAGCAGGTCGGGCTGGCCGAGTTCTCTGATCGCACTGCCGTGAGCCTTCCCTATGGGCGCAAGCGTGCGCTGGAGATCGCCACCACCCTGGGCATGAACCCCGAACTCATGCTGCTCGATGAACCCACCCAGGGGATGGGCCACGAGGACGTCGACCGGGTCACCCAGCTCATCAAGCGGGTCTCGGCAGGCCGCACCGTGCTGATGGTCGAACACAACATGAAAGTGGTCTCCACCATTGCCGACACCATCACGGTGCTGCAGCGGGGTGCGGTGATCGCCAGTGGCAGTTATGCCGAAGTTTCCACCAACCCCCAGGTGATGGAGGCCTACATGGGCTCTTCCGCCACCGAGCTGGCCTCGCCGGCCGGTCACTGATCTGTCAAGGCTCAGCAACGATGCCCGCCGCTCTCGAGATTTCCGGACTTCACGCCTGGTATGGCGAATCCCATGTGCTTCACGGGATGGAACTGCAGGTGGACCATGGCGAAGTGGTCACCCTGCTCGGGCGCAATGGTGCCGGCCGCACCTCCACCCTGCGCGCGGTGTGTGGTCTGGTGGGCCGTCGCACCGGAATCATTCGTGTCAACGGTGTCGACACCATCAGCATGCAGCCGCACACGATCGCGCGGCTCGGCATCGGTTACTGCCCCGAAGAGCGTGGCATTTTCACCAGCCTCACCTGTGAACAGAATCTGATGCTCCCGCCTGTGGTGGCCGAAGGCGGCATGAGTGTCGATGAAATCTACGGCATGTTTCCCAATCTGCAGGAAAGGCGCGCCAGTCCCGGCGGGCGTCTCTCCGGAGGCGAGCAGCAGATGCTTGCGATCGCGCGCATCTTGCGCACCGGCGCCAAGCTGCTGCTGCTCGACGAGATCACGGAAGGCCTCGCCCCGGTGATCGTGCAGCGACTGGGGCAGGTGGTGACCGATCTGCGCGCGCGCGGATTCACCATCGTGCTGGTTGAACAGAATTTCCGTTTTGCTGCCCCGCTGGCCGACCGACACTATGTGGTCGAGCGCGGACAGGTGGTCAAGGTGGTGCGCAAGGAGGAACTGGCCGCGAACACCGAGATGCTCAATGAATACCTGGGTGTCTGATCGTGTCGGGGTCGTGCAGTTGTCGTGAAATGGTTGTGCCCATGTATCGCTTATCCATCACAAGAGGGACTGAATCATGAGAAAGAACATCACGGCCAGCGCAGTCATCGGCCTTTTTGCAGCAGCACTGTCGACCGGCGCACTGGCGCAGAAGATCAGTGACGATGTGGTGAAGATCGGTGTGCTCACCGACATGTCGGGCGTGTATTCGGACCTCGCCGGCCGTGGTTCGGTGATCGCCGCAGAGATGGCGGTGGCGGACTTCTCCAAGAACAAGACCATCCTGGGCAAGAAGATCGAGGTGGTCTTTGCCGATCACCAGAACAAGGCCGATATCACCGCCAACAAGGCCCGTGAGTGGATCGACAAGGAAAAGGTCGATGTGATCGTCGATCTGGTGACCACCAGTGCTGCACTCGCTGCCATGGAGATTGCCGAGCAGAAGAACAAGATCACCCTGGTGTCGGGCGCGGCCTCGGTGGACATCACCGGCCCGAAGTGCACGGCCAACAATGTGCACTGGGTGTATGACACCTACAACCTCGGCAAGGCACGCGAGTCTCTGGTGAAGTCGGGCAAGAAGACATGGTTCTTCGTGACCGCCGACTACACCTTCGGCCACAACCTCGAGCGCGATACTGCCGAGATCGTCCGCAGCAATGGCGGCACCGTGGTGGGCAGTGTGCGTCACCCCTTCCCGGGCAGCGATTTCTCGTCCTTCCTGCTCAAGGCCCAGTCGTCTGGCGCGCAGGTGATCGGTCTGGCCAATGCCGGTCAGGACACCATCAATTCGGTCAAGCAGGCGGCCGAATTCGGCATCAACCAGAAGCAGACCATCGTGCCCCTGCTCACCTTCATCACCGATGTGCACTCGCTGGGGCTGCAGGCCGCCCAGGGTCTGAGTGTCGCGGAGTCTTTCTACTGGGACATGAATGACCGCACCCGTGCATGGTCCAAGCGATTCTTCGGTCAGCACAAGCGCATGCCCTCGATGGTGCACGCCGGCGTGTATTCCTCGGTCATGGCATATCTGAAGGCGATCGAGGCCACCAAGACCGACGATACCGCAGCGGTCATGGCACACCTGAAGTCCAAGCCGATCGATGATGGCCTCTTCAAGGGCAACATCCGTGTCGACGGCAAGTTCGATCACGACTTCTATGTGTTCGAGGTGAAGAAGCCTGCCGAGTCCAAGACGCCCTGGGATTACTACCATGTGCGCGCCACCATCCCGGCCAAGGAGGCTTCTGCTCCCCTGAACCCGGCCTGCAAGCTGGTCAAGCGCTGATCCCCGGCCCACTGCCGATTCTGCTGGAAACGCCCGCATGTTCGAACTGCTCGGCATCACCCCCCAGGCGCTGGTCGCCCAGCTCCTGGTGGGCCTGATCAATGGTTCCTTCTACGCCATCCTCAGTCTGGGGCTGGCGATCATCTTCGGCCTGCTCAACGTGATCAATTTCACGCACGGGGCGCAGTACATGATGGGGGCGTTTCTGGCCTGGATCGGTCTGACGCAGCTGGGCCAGTGGATCGGCATGCCCGAGCTGCAGGTGAACTACTGGGTGGCTCTGGTGGCCGCCCCGCTCATCGTGGGTGCCATCGGCATCCTGATCGAGCGCGTCATGCTCAAGCGGCTCTACCACCTCGATCATCTCTACGGGCTGCTGCTCACCTTCGGTCTGGCGCTGGTGATCGAGGGCATGTTCCGCCACTGGTACGGCATCTCGGGCGAGAGCTATTCCGCTCCCGAGGCGCTGCAGGGCGGCATCCGGCTCGAGGCGCTGGGGCTGTTCCTGCCCAAGTACCGTCTGTGGGTGATCGTGGCCTCGCTGGCGGTCTGCCTGGCGACCTGGTACATGATCGAGCGCACCAAGCTTGGCAACTATCTGCGTGCCGGCACCGAGAATCCGCGGCTGCTGCAGGCACTCGGTATCAACGTGCCGCTCATGATCACCCTGACCTACGGCTTTGGCGTGGCGCTTGCCGCTTTCGCGGGTGTGCTGGCTGCCCCTGTATTCCAGGTCAACCCGGTCATGGGCTCCAATCTGATCATCGTGGTGTTTGCGGTGGTGGTGATCGGCGGCATGGGTTCCG
>CAYYDO010000146.1:4388-5172 GCA_964470595.1 uncultured Burkholderiaceae bacterium
TCGATCGTCACCGGTCTGGGGCTGGGCCTGCTCGAAGGACTCACCAGGGTGTTCTATCCCGAGGCCTCCAGTGTGGTGATCTTCGTCATCATGGCCATCGTGCTGCTGCTGCGCCCTGCGGGCCTGTTCGGAAAAGAGAAGTGAGGCCCCGATGAGCCAATCCACCCGCATCCTCTACGGCGTACTGCTGGCACTGTTGCTGATCGTGCCTTTCCAGGATTTCGTCTATATCGTCTTCGTCATGAAGCTGCTGTGCTTTGCCCTCTTTGCCAGCGCCTTCAATCTTCTTCTGGGATACACCGGCTTGCTGTCCTTCGGTCATGCCGCCTTTTTCGGTGGCGCAGCCTATGTCACCGCGCACGCGTGCAAGGCCTGGGGCTGGACACCCGAGATGGGCGTGCTGGCCGGCATGGTGTATGCGGCCGTCACCGGTTATCTCTTCGGCAGCCTGGCGATTCGTCGTCAGGGCATCTATTTCGCCATGATCACACTGGCGCTCTCCCAGCTGATCTTCTTCCTGGCGCTGCAGATGAAGTTCACCGGCGGCGAGGATGGCATCCAGGGTGTACCGCGCGGGCACCTGCTGGGCATTGTCGATCTCTCGTCCGACACGGCGATGTACTACTTCGTGCTTGCCGCCTTCCTGATCGGTTTTCTGGCGATCCAGCGCGCGATTCATTCGCCCTTTGGCCAGATTCTGAAATCGATTCGCGAGAACGAGCCGCGCGCCATTTCGCTGGGCTATGACGTCAAGCAGTTCAAGCTGCTCGCCTTCGTCATCTCG
>CAYYDO010000147.1:0-5161 GCA_964470595.1 uncultured Burkholderiaceae bacterium
CTACACCATCATGGCAGCACAGTTCTTTTCGTCGCTTGCCGACAATGCGCTGCTCATCGCCGCCATCGCGCTGCTGATCGAAATGGCCGCACCCGAGTGGATGAAGCCGCTGCTGAAACTGTTCTTCACCGTCTCCTACGTGGTGCTGGCGCCCTTCGTCGGCGCCTTTGCCGACTCCATGCTCAAGGGCCGGGTGATGTTCATCACCAACACCATCAAGGTGTTCGGCTGCGCCCTGCTGTTCTTCTCGATACATCCCCTGCTCGCCTACGCTGTCGTGGGCTTTGGCGCTGCGGCCTACTCGCCGGCCAAGTACGGCATCCTGACCGAGCTGCTGCCACCGGAGAAGCTCGTCGCCGCCAACGGCTGGATCGAGGGCACCACGGTGAGCTCGATCATTCTGGGCACCGTCGTGGGCGGGGCCCTGATCAGCCCGGCCGTCAGCGGCTGGCTGCTGGCGCTCGACTTCCCGGTGCTCGACTTCAATCTGGACAGCCCCGCCGAGAGCGCCATCCTGGTGATCGGCGGCATCTACATCATCGCCGCCGGATTCAATCTGCGCATCCCCGACACCGGCGCACGCTACGAGCGCCAGCACATCAATCCGATCAAGCTAGTGATGGACTTCTGGCATTGCAACACCACCCTCTGGCGCGACAAGCTGGGGCAGATCTCGCTGGCAGTGACCACCCTGTTCTGGGGTGCGGGCGCCACGCTGCAGTTCATCGTGCTCGCCTGGGCCAAGGAGCAGCTCGGCATGGGCCTGGACAAGGCTGCGATCCTGCAGGGGATCGTTGCGCTGGGCATCGCCCTGGGCGCGATCCTGGCCGCCCGCATGGTCACCCTGAAGCGGACACCTTCGGTGCTCAAGCTCGGGGTCTACATGGGCCTGCTGGTGCCCGGAATGACCCTGGTGACCAGTCTGGAGTCCTCGATACCCCTGCTGATCATCATCGGCGGACTCGCGGGTTACTTCGTGGTGCCGATGAACGCCCTGCTGCAACACCGCGGGCACGTGCTGCTATCGGCCGGGCACTCCATCGCCGTGCAGAACTTCAACGAGAACCTGAACATCCTGCTGATGCTGGGCCTCTACGCCCTGCTGATCAAGTTCGATTTTCATGTGAACACGGTGATCGTGATCTTCGGACTGTTCGTGGCGGGCACGATGATGCTGGTGATCAAGCGCTATCGCTACAACAAGGCGCGTTACGATCTGGACTCACTGATCGGTATCGACAAGCATCACTGACCCGCGGCATGGCGCAAGGCACACAGCGCGGACCAGGCCTGCGCCTTGCTCGCCGACGCACCGCGCATGTTGGCAAGCGATGGAAGACAGGACACATCGGGTCGCACGGCAAGCGCCGGGGGCCAGCAGGCCATCACCGCATCGGCCGCATCCTGGCCAAATGCGAGCAGATGCGAAGGTCGACTCTGCAGTGCCTGACGCGCCCAGAGGTCGCTCTGCGGCGCATCCAGAATCAGCGCTGCCTCGATGGCCTGGGCGGAAAAACCCATCCCGCGCATGACATTGGCAATCGAGGCCCACAACACGTGATCGGCCTCGGAGTGCGCGAGTCCGACCACCATCAGGACGTTCGGATTGCCGGCAGGTTCATGTGGCCGAAGCTCCGGGCGCAGCTGCCACATGGGCAGGAGCTCCAGCAGGGTCAGCGCCTCACGCGAGAGACTCATGCCGCCAGCCCGCCTTGCGACGGCGTATCGACCGCTTCCGCATCACTGGGTCGCGCATCGTCGGGCCGCGGGCCATCGGATCGCACGTCGTCCGATCGAATGGCATCGTGCTCGGAGAGCAGACGGCGCATCACCAGCGCGTCTTCCCGGATATCGCCCCGGGGGGAGTCGCCAGGCCTGGCCACAGCCGCAGATTGCGGATAGTAGCCCTTGCGCAATCCGATCTCGCGACAGCCCAGCCTGCGGTAAAGCGAGATCGCGCGACGATTGCTCGGGCGCACCTCGAGAAGAATCCCGCCCGCCCCGTGCGCCAGGGCCTGCGCCATGAACTGACGCATCATCCAGGCACCAAGCCCGCGACCCTGACGCTCGGGTGTGATGGTGATGTTGAGCAGATGGGCCTCGTCGACTGCGAGCATCCAGACCATGTAGCCCACGATGGTGCCGTGCTCGCGAAGAATGCGCAGGTGATAACCGGCCTGCAGTGAATCCGCAAAATTGCCCTCGGTCCAGGGAAAGGCATAGGCCCGGCGCTCGATGGCCATGATCAGCGGCAGATCGGCCAGCGTCATGTCGGACCACTGCAGATCGGGGTGCGAGACCCGCTCGGCCAGGGTGCGGGCCACCTTGTTGCGCACATACAGTGGCTGCAGTTCGTGGGCCTGACACAGCGGCGCACGACCGCCGACAAGGACACAGCGCGCATAGCGCAGCATCCAGACCGCGAGTGGCGCATCCCCGAAGCCCAGACGGCCCGCAGCCGGATCGTGCACACCGATGTCGTCGCGCCATGGGCTTTCGTGGATCGACGAGGATGCGACCACCTCGGGCTGCGACAGCCAGCGGAAGTCGGGGGCGCCGTCGATCCCGGTCATCTGCACCCGGGCAGCGAAACGCTCTCCCAGGCGCGCATCGAAGCTGATCGATAGTGGTCGGGACCCATCCCCGTGGGTCTGCTGCCAGGCATAGGCCCATGCCTCGAAGGCACTGACCGGGAGCAACGATCTGCCAGCCCCGAGGGCGATGCCCTGTGCCAGCCCGCAGGCCATGCGCAGCCCGGTGAATGATCCGGGCCCTGTGCCCACGACGATGGCATCGAGGTCGCCCCAGCCCTGACCGTGGGCATTGAGCAGGGAGTGCGCCATGGGCAGCAGACGGCTCGAATGCGATTGACCAGACTCGGCCGCAAGATGCGCGATCTCGCCGGAGGGCGCCAGGAAGGCAACGGAGGCTGTCTCACCGCCGGATTCCAGCGCCAGCAGCGTGGGCTGCGTCGCGGATGCTCCCGTGGATGCCCTCATGCGGCGCTACGCATCAGCATGGCCACCGCCTGCGCCGCAATGCCTTCGCCCCTGCCGGTGAAGCCCAGCCGCTCGGTGGTCTTGCCCTTGATGTTGACCTGCTGCGGATCGATCCCGCAGCAGCGGCCGATCACCTGCTGCATGGCCTGCGCATGAGGGGATATGCGCGGCGCCTGGGCAATCACCGTGGCGTCGATCTGCACGACACGCCACCCCTTGCCATGCACACGCGCAACGACCTCGGTCAGCAGCACTGCACTGTCCGCGCCACGATAGGCGGGATCGGAATCCGGGAAGTGCCGACCGATATCGCCCATGCAGGCCGCGCCAAGAATCGCATCGGTAATCGCATGCAGAAGCACATCGGCATCGGAGTGCCCATCGAGCCCGCGATCGAAGGGAATCGTCACGCCACCGATGATCAGCGGTCGCCCCACCACCAGTGCGTGTACATCGAAGCCCTGGCCGATCGCCATGGCGGGTTGCGCCGGCGGCGTGGCGGGCGACAGGAGGGTATCCATCAGGGCGAAATCCTCGGGGTGTGTGAGTTTGAAATTGATCGCCTCGCCGGGGATCAGGGCCACCCTGCCCCCACCCGCCTCGATGGCAGCGGCCTCATCGGTTGCCGTCGGGCACGCCGTGTAGGCCGAGATGAGTCGCTCCAATCGGAACATCTGAGGCGTCTGCGCAGCCCAGCATGCGCTGCGATCGATGGTGGCCGATACGATGGCCGGCCCATCGGCAGACATCGGACCGGCACGCTTGATGGTATCGGCGATCGGCAACGCGAGAATCGCACCATCGGCATCGAGGGTCTGCGCCGACCCCAGGAGCCTGTCGAGGGCCTGCGGGCTGAGACCGGGCCTGGCCGCATCGTGGACCAGCACCCAGGGGTCGGCATCGGGGCCGAGTGACCGCCGCAGCAGTTCGCAGCCCGCCAGCACCGACGCCCGGCGTGTGTCGCCGCCAATCCGCACCGCCACCACCTGGGGCAGATCGGCCAGCTCCTTGTCGAGTCCCGCTGCATGCCAGTGCGTATCACCGGGCTCGAGAACGATCAGTACCGCGCCCACCGAGGGGCTCCCGGCCAGCGTGCGGGCGCTGCGCGCCAGAATTGTGCCGGCGCCCAGACGCGCATACTGTTTCGGCAGGGCCAACCCGCTGCGCGATCCCCGGCCCGCGGCCGGGATGATGGCGCATGCGCGCGCAGGCCCCGCCAGCGGGAGCAGATGCCGCAGGCGCGCGGCGGCATCGTCGTGATCGGCGGACAATCGGCTGTCGTTTTGCATAAAACCTACAATTTACCGTTTTGCCCACCACTCCACATGCACGATCCCTTCGCCGCCCACCAGCGGCACCCCCCTTCCGCAGGACAGACGCTCGGTCTGCCGCGACCCATCGGCAGCGCAGATGCCTGGATCATCGCCGACTGGGCCGCCCGCCGCCGTGCGGAGATCAGTGCGCCACAGTCGGGCGTGGGCCTTGCCGTGATCTGCGAGTCGGCACTCGATGCCCAACGCATTGCCGAGGAAATCGGGTTCTTTCAACCGGGGCTGCAGACGCGCCTGCTGCCCGACTGGGAGACACTGCCCTACGAGGCCTTCTCCCCGCACCAGGATCTGGTGTCGGAGCGGCTTCTCGCCCTCTATGAGGCCATGTCCGGGCATCTCGATGTGCTGGTGATGTCAGCCACCACCGCCTTGCAGAGAATCGCTCCGCCGTCGTTTCTGGCCGCGCAAACCTTCTTCTTTCGCAAGGGGCAACGCATTTCGGCCGACATGCTGCGCCAGCAACTCGCCACGGCCGGCTACAGTCCGGTGACCCAGGTGGTCTCGCCCGGCGAGTACGCCATGCGCGGCGGCATCATCGATCTGTTTCCCACCGGGGCCTCGCTGCCCTATCGCATCGAACTGATCGACGACGAGGTCGATACCCTGCGTGTCTTTGATCCGGACACGCAACGCACGGTGCATCCGGTCAGGGATATCCGTCTGCTTCCCGGCCGCGAGTTTCCAAGCAACGAACAGTCGGCACAGGAGTTTCGATCCCGCTGGCGCGAAGTCTTCGAAGGCGATCCATCCCGCTGCAGTCTGTATCGCGACGCGGCCAAGGGGATCTTCGGGGCTGGCATCGAGTACTACCTGACCCTGCTTTTCAGCGAG
>CAYYDO010000148.1:0-4843 GCA_964470595.1 uncultured Burkholderiaceae bacterium
CTGGTCCTCGGTGACGTCGGTGTTCATCACCCACAGCCGCAGGATATCGGCACCCATGGTGTCCGATACCTTTTGCGGCGCAATGACATTGCCAAGCGATTTGCTCATCTTGCGCCCCTCGCCATCGACGACGAAGCCGTGGGTGAGCAGCGCCCGGTAGGGAGGCACGCCGTTGATCATGCAACTGGTGAGCAGCGAGGAATGGAACCATCCACGGTGCTGATCACTGCCCTCGAGGTAGAGGTCGGCGGGAAACGTCGACTCGCTGGCATGTGATCCCCGCAGCACGGTGTCATGCGTGGTGCCGGAATCGAACCACACATCGAGCGTATCCGGATTTTTCACATACTCGCCAGTGTCCGTGCCAAGCAACTCCTGAACGGACATCGACTGCCATGCCTCGATGCCATCGCGCTCCACGCGCTGCGCAACGATATCGAGCAGCTCGGATGTGCGCGGGTGCAGGGCACCGGTCTCCCGATGCACGAGAAACGCCATCGGCACGCCCCATTGACGCTGACGCGACAGCGTCCAGTCGGGACGGTTGGCGATCATGGCGTGAAGTCGCGCCTTGCCCCAGTTGGGAAAAAAGCGTGTGGCCTCGATGCCGGCGAGCGCGAGCTGTCTCAATGTGGGGCCGCCATCGGCAGGCGTGACATCCATGCCGGCGAACCACTGACTGGTCGCGCGATAGATGATCGGCGTCTTGTGCCGCCAGCAGTGCATGTAACTGTGCCGGTAGGGTTGAGAATGCATCAGGCTGCCCGCCCTGGCGAGTGTCTCCACGATCCGGGGATTTGCGTCCCAGATCGGGAGTCCGCCAAACAGGGGCAGGCTTTCGGCGTATCGGCCATCGCCCAGCACCGGGGTGAGGATCTCGGCATCGGACATACCCGCCGATCTGCAGGAGACGAAGTCATCGACGCCATAGGCTGGCGCCGAGTGCACGATGCCCGTGCCGGATTCGAGGTTCACGTAGTCGGCTGCAATCACCAGAGATTCCCTGGCGTAACCGGCATGCGCGCTGTGCAGTGGATGCATCAGGCGCAGGCCTGCGAGTTGATTGCCCGAACACCGCCCGATGATCTCGCCCGTCAGGCCCCATGCGCTCAGGCATGCCTCGACACGGTCCTCGGCCAGGATCAGATGGCGATGCGCCATGTTTGGTGGGTGTCGGCGCGATGCGGCATCCGGGTGGGCACCCGTGACACGCACCAGGGCGTAGCGGAATTCGGGATGAACATTGAGCGCCTGATTGGCCGGAAGAGTCCACGGTGTGGTGGTCCAGATCACCGCTGCCACCGAACCTTCGAGCTGTGCCACCTGCACATCGAAACAGCGTGCGATGTGCTCGCCCGCGGCCGCTCCGGCGGCGAAGGCCACATCCACGGCCGGATCAGTCTTGTCGGCGTATTCGACCTCGGCCTCGGCGAGTGCGGAACCGCAGTCGAAGCACCAGTTCACGGGTTTCAGCCCTCGGTAGACGAATCCGCGATCGATGATCTTGCGCAGAGCGCGGATCTCATCGGCCTCGTTGCGCGGCGCCATGGTCAGATAGGGGTTGTCCCATTGCCCGAGCACACCCAGGCGGATGAAATCCTTTTTCTGGCGTTCGATCTGTTCCTGCGCGTAGGCCCGTGACCGGCGCTGGACCTCATCGGTGGGCAGCCCCTTGCCGAACTGCTTCTCGATCTGGATTTCTATCGGCATCCCGTGGCAATCCCAACCGGGAACATAGCGCGCGTCGAATCCGGCCAGGGTTTTCGCCTTGACGATCGTGTCCTTGAGGATCTTGTTGACGGCGTGTCCGATATGGATATCGCCGTTGGCATATGGCGGGCCATCGTGAAGAACGAACAGGGGTCGACCGGCCGTGGCCGCACGGATACGCCGATAGACACCGTGTTGTTGCCATTGCGCCACCCATTGCGGTTCGCGTCGGGAGAGATCGCCGCGCATCGGAAAGCTGGTTTTGGGCAGGTTGAGTCTGCTGTCCTGTTCGGTGTTGGCCGTTTGCGGCCGGGCACCAGCGCCCGGGGAGGAGTTTGATCGGTCAGAGGTCATGTCGTGAGAGATAGTCGCGTGCCTGTGTGGCATCGATGTGGATTTGCGCAATCATGTCGTCGAGTTTTTCGTAGCGGATTTCATCGCGTAGCCGGTGCACCAGCGTGACATTGACGATCCGCCCGTAGGCGTCGCCCGTCCAGTTGAAGACGTGAACCTCGAGGAGCAGTCTGCCGGCGTCTTCCACCGTTGGCCGGCGCCCCAGGCTGGCCACCCCCGGCAGCGGCGAGGGTGCGATCCCCTCGACCCGGACGGCGAAGATGCCGCAGGCGAGCAGTTGCCGGTGCACGGGGATGTTGAGCGTGGCCATGCCGAGTTGCCGACCGAGCTTGCGCCCATGTATCACGTGACCGGACAGCGTGTAGGGGCGACCGATCATCCGGCGAACGGTGTCGAGGTCACCTGCTCGGAGGGCATCGCGCAGGGCGGAACTCGAGATCCGCTCGCCACCCTCGGTGACGGTCTCGATACGCTGGGTTGTCCATCCGAATTGGGCACCGGCTTGCGTGAGCGTCTCGAAGGACCCCTGGCGATTGGCGCCGAAACGGAAATCATCGCCCACCACCAGGTGCCGCGTCTGCAGCTGCTCATGAAGGAAATGCTGCATGAAGTGCTGTGGGGTCATTTCGGCCAGTGCACGACGGAAACGCAGGATGCGCAACTCATCGGCACCGAGACCGGCAAGTGCACGTGCGCGGTCGCGCATGCCCTGAATGCGCCCAGGCGCCTCGAGTGGCCGGAAGAAGGCACGGGGGTGCGGCTCGAAGGCCACCACGGTTGACGCGATGCCCTCCCGTCGGGCGATCTCCACACACTGACGGATCAGTACCTGGTGACCCCGATGCACGCCATCGAAGACGCCGATGGTGACCGCGCGCGGACGGCGGGTGGCCCGGGATGAGGAAATGCCCTGAAAAATCAGCATGTTGGAAGTGTCTGCCGGCCGCCCTGCGAAAGGCGCAATTATAGGCTCCGGCTAGAATGGGCGTCTTATGAAGCGGCTTGTCGTGGTGATCTCCGGGCGAGGTTCGAATCTGGATGCGATCGTCTCCCGGAGTCAATCCGAGAGCTGGCCGGCAGAAATCCGTCTGGTGGTGTCGAACCGACCGCAGGCCCAGGGTCTCGAGGTCGCCCGGTCGCATGGTCTGGCCACACATGTGGTGGATCACACGACCTTTGCGGACCGCCCCGCATTCGACGCAGCGCTGTGCGATGCCATCGAGGGTTGCGCGCCCGATCTGGTGGTGCTTGCCGGTTTCATGCGCATACTCTCGGCTGAAGCATGCCGTCGCCTCGAGGGCCGCATGCTGAACATCCACCCATCCCTGCTGCCCTCCTTTCGTGGCATGCACACACATCGGCAGGCGATCGAGGCCGGGGTGCGCATTCACGGCTGCACGGTTCATGCGGTGGGATCCGAGCTCGATCATGGCGCGATACTCGCTCAGGCCGCCGTGCCGGTCCTGGAGGATGACGACGATGCGCGTCTTGCCGCCCGCGTGCTGCGCGCCGAGCACCAGATCTATCCCATGGCCGTGGCATCGGTTCTCTCGGGGCGTTGCCGCTTGCATCGGGGGCGCTGGGTGGATCACGGCCGCGGCAGTTTCGATCACGCGTTCACACCATGGCTGCTGTGCGCCGAGGCGTGAAGCCACCCGCCAGAGCCGAGGGGCGCTGGGCGCTGCTCGAGCGACTCACGGGCGAGGTGCTTGCGCTGTCGCAACCCGCCGATGCCGTGATCTCCCGCTTCTTTCGCGAACGGCCACAGATCGGTTCGCGCGATCGGGGCTTTCTCGCCGAGGCCGCGTGGAATGTGTTGCGCAACCGTTCCTGGTTTGCGCACCTGGCTGGCTCGGGATCAGGCTCCATGAACCGTCGTCTGGCGATTCTCGCAGTCGACCAGTCCGAGCATCGTGCCGCTACGATGCATGATGCGCATCTCAGCGACAGCGAATTGCAGTGGCTGGAGCGCGTGCGCATGGTGGCCTCGACGGCGCAGGTCGCCCCGGCTCTCCGGCAGAGCATGCCACCCTGGATCATGGAGCGCCTCGAGGTGTCGCTCGGCAGCGACGGTGCGCTCGAATGTGCGAGCTTCCTGCGTCAGCCCGCGCCTCTGGACCTGCGGGTGAATCTGCTGCTGGCAACGCCCGAGCAGGCGTTGACGCAGCTCGCCGAGGACGGTCTGGAAGCGCATCCCCTGTCGGTGTTGCCCGAGGCCTTGCGTGTCTCCGGCAAACCCAATGTGTCGCGCACGAAAGCCTTCGAGAAGGGGTGGATCGAGGTCCAGGACCTCGGCAGCCAGATTCTGGCAAGGCTGGCAGCACCCCGTCGCGGCGAGTTCATTGTCGATCTTTGCGCAGGTGCCGGTGGCAAGACGCTGGCCATCGGCGCGTCCCTGCGGAACACCGGCAGGCTCTACGCCCTCGATACATCTGCTGCCCGTCTGGCCCGGCTGCGGCCCCGGCTTGCCAGAAGCGGGCTCTCGAATGTCTGGCCCTGCGCGATCTCCGGTCTGAAGGATGACCGAGTACGCAGACTTTCGGGCAAGGCAGATGTGGTTTTCGTCGATGCGCCGTGCAGTGGCCTGGGAACGTTGCGAAGAAATCCTGATCTGAAGTGGAGGTTCGACGCGGCCAGTGTGGCCCGGCTTGTCGAACAGCAAAGCGAGATCCTCTCTCTTTTTCTCAAGGAAGTTTCACTGATATCCTTCTGTGTGTATGTGTGTGTGTACACAACTTGTAGAGCATAGTGAGATCCTCTCTCTTCCTCTCAAAAACTT
>CAYYDO010000148.1:4853-5159 GCA_964470595.1 uncultured Burkholderiaceae bacterium
AAGCGAGATTCTCGCAACCGGTGTCCGCCTGCTCAAGCCGGGTGGCCGTCTTGTGTATGGCACATGCAGCCTGCTGGCCGACGAGAATCAGGCGGTCGTCGAGGCCTGTTTGCGCCGGTTTCCCGGGCTGCGGCGGCTCGAATGCAAGACCCTGCTGGAGCGGCAGCGGCTGACCATTCCCCCCCACTGGGATGCCTTCACCCCAGAGGGCGATCTCATGCTCTGGCCCCACCGCAGCGGAACGGACGGCTTTTTTGGGGCCGTTCTGGTCATGGAATCCGCCGGGTGGGATAATCCCGATGGTGT
>CAYYDO010000149.1:0-5149 GCA_964470595.1 uncultured Burkholderiaceae bacterium
GTGGGGGTCGTTGGTTCGAGTCCAATCGCGCCTACCAATTCTTCCTTTCGTGCAACTGGCCTCGCATATTCCCTCGCCGGGATGCCAGGCAGCCTCCTCGATTCACGTCACGAACGCCGTCGCATCATGCGCGCGCTGGCGCGGGTGCGCGACCCATGGTGTAGAACTCCTCATTGGGGCGCATGCCGCTTGCGCTGGCCAAGCGGTTGCTCATCGCGAAGAAAGCGGTGATGGCCGCGATATCCCAGAGGTCTTCCTCGGAGAGTCCCTGGGCACGGGCTGCATCGCGATCGTTTTCCGAGATATCCGATGCCGCTGTCGCCACCTTGACGGCGAAGTCGAGTATCGCCCGCTCGCGGGCGCTGATGTCTGCGCTCTTGTAGTTGGTGGCAATCTGGTCGGCGATCAGGGGATTGCGGGCGCGGATCCGGAGAATCGCGCCATGCGCGATCACACAGTAGGGACAGTGATTGATGGCCGAGGTCGCCACCACAACCATCTCGCGCTCGGCCTTGCTCAGGCCGCTGTCACCCTCCATCAACGCATCGTGGTAAGCGAAGAACGCGCGGAATTCCTCGGGTCGCCTCGACAGCACGTGCATCACATTGGGAATGAAACCGGCTTTCTCCTGAACGGCATCCATTCGGGACTTGATATCCGCTGGCAGGGATGCCGATTCCGGCAGGCTGAAATGACAGATTTCGCGAGTGGACATGGGGCTCCGGGCTGGTCGGGGTAGTATTCCTCGTAGATCATGGCACCCAGCAGATCGATTGACAAGGCGCGCCCGGCCTCAGGCCGGCCTGCTTTCCGAAACACCCCGACAACTGTAATCAGCCGCTCATGACTATCCGACTCCCCGTCACGATGCACTTCATCGAACGTGACTGGCTGTCCGCCAACCAGGTCGTGTTCTTCGACAGTGCACACACTGCATCGGTGGTCGATACCGGCTATGTCAAGCACGAGATGCTCACCTGTGCGCTGGTCAGGCATGTGCTGGGCGAACGAACCCTGACCCGCATCATCAACACCCATCTGCATTCCGATCACTGCGGAGGTAACCACGCCCTGGCACAGATGTATGCGCCCGAGGTGCTGGTTCCCCGTGGCTCGTTTTCCGCTGCAAGGCATTGGTCGGAGGAGACCCTGAGTTTCGCTGCTACCGGACAGCGCTGTCCGCGTTTCGAGCCCTCCGGTGCAATTGGTTCAGGAGACCGAATCCATCTGGGCGGCCTGCTCTGGGAGGTGCATGCCGCGCCGGGGCATGATCCGGAATCGATCGTGCTGTTCGAGCCGGTGCATCGCATTCTGATCTCGGCCGATGCCCTCTGGGAGGACGGGTTCGGAGTGACATTTCCGGAGCTCTCCGGAGAGAGTGGCTTTCGGGAACAGCGCGAGGTACTTGATCTGATTGCGCAGCTCGACCCCGTTCTGGTTGTTCCCGGTCATGGTGGCATGTTCACCGAGGTTGATCTGGCGCTGGCGCGGGCGAGGGGAAGACTCGCATGGCTGCAGGAGGATCCCGTCCGGAACGCACGCTATGCCATGAAGGTTCTGGTGAAGTTTCTGATGCTGGATATGGAACGTGCCACCGAGGAGGACGTGCTGGCGCGACTGGCGGGAACACGACTGCTCAAGGACACCAGCGCATTGCTCTCGACACCGGTGGAGGATGCGCTGCGCTGGGCGCTGGAGAGCCTGGTGAAGTCCCGGGCGCTCGAGCTGCAGGGAGACGTTTACTGCACCCCTGGGCTCAGCGTGGCGCCATCCTGATCGCCCCATCCAGACGTATCACCTCGCCGTTGAGGTAATCGTTCTCGATGATATGCGCGACGAGTTGCGCGAACTCCGCTGGTTTGCCCATGCGCGCGGGAAACGGAACCGAACGGTTCAGGGAGTCCTGAACCTCTTGCGGAAAGGCCAGAAGCATGGGAGTGGCCATGATGCCGGGAGCGATCGTCATGACCCGGATACGCGAGCGCGCCAACTCTCGCGCAATCGGCAATGTCATGCCCACGATCCCGCCCTTGGAGGCCGAGTAGGCAGCCTGCCCGATCTGGCCATCGAAGGCCGCAACCGAGGCCGTGTTGATGATCAACCCAGCAGTCTCGTTGCCATTGGAGGCTGTCTGGTTGGTCGTGATGGCCTGAGCCACCAGACGCAGCATGTTGAATGAACCGATCAGATTGACCGAGATCGTTCGTGTGAAGACATCGAGCCGGTGCGGGCCGTCCTTGCCCAGGACTTTCTCTGCCGGCGCGATACCGGCGCAGTTGACCAGACCATGCACCGCACCGCATGTGTCGATCGCGAACTGCACAGCCTGCCCGGCGCTGTCGGCGTCCGTGACATCGGCCCGAAAAAAATGAATGCCGGATGCAGGCGGCTGGGCAGGCGGGTGAAGATCGATGACCACCACCTGCGCGCCACGTTCCCTCAGATGCTCGGCTGTGTGCTGTCCGAGTCCGGATGCGCCTCCGGTGACGATGAAACAATGACGATCGATCTGCATGAGTTTGACTTTAGGTGAGCCTGAGGCTAAGGTCAATTCAGTCTTCAAGGAGTCCCTGTCCCATGCCGTTGTTGCCATCCCGATCCGAGGAAGTTCATCGCAGTTTCCGTGAGCAGGGTCTCATGAAAGGGTTTGGTGCCACGCTCGATGAACTCGACGAGGGCCGTGCGGTGATCTCCATGCCGATCTCGGATCGTGTGACGCAGCAGCATGGCTTCTTTCATGGTGGTGCAGGCGGTGCGCTTGCCGATACCGCCTGCGGCTATGCGGCCCTGTCGATGGTGCCACCGGGCAAGGCCGGTCTGACCGCCGAGTACAAGATCAACCTGATCTCGCCCGCAGACGGTGACCGCCTGATCGCGATTGGCCAGGTGATCAAACCCGGACGGATGCTGATGGTCTGTCAGGGTGATGTGTTTGTCGAGAAGAATGGGCAAAGGAAGAAATGCGCGATCGCTCTGATGACGCTTTTTGTCATGGAGGGGCTCTCCTCGATCTGAGACCGTCGAAAGAGGCTGTCAAATGAAACCAGTGACGCACGACCCCATCGTCTTTCTCTCCGCGGTGCGCACACCGATGGGCGGATTCCTCGGAGAACTCTCGGCGCTCAGCGCACCGGAGCTCGGATCGGCAAGCATTCGTGCGGCGTGTTTGCGGGCTGGTATCGAGCAGACCGTTGTCGATGAACTGATGTTCGGCTGCGTGTTGCCAGCCGGACTCGGCCAGGCTCCTGCACGGCAGGCTGCTCTCGGTGCGGGGCTGCCACGATCCACGGTGTGCACCACGGTCAACAAGGTCTGTGGCTCTGGAATGCGTGCGGTGATGAGCATGCACGATACGCTTGCGCTCGATGCGGCATCACTCGTGATTGCCGGTGGCATGGAGAGCATGAGCAATGCCCCCTATCTGCTTGCGCGTGCGCGCTCGGGCTATCGGATCGGTCACGGAACAGTGATCGACCACATGATGCTCGACGGTCTTGAAGATGCCTATGAACGGGGGCGTTCGATGGGTACCTATGGTGAAGATTGCGCCCGCGAGTACGGTTTCACCCGCGAGATGCAGGATCAGTTCGCAGTCGCCTCCGTTACCAGAGCCAAGCAGGCGACGGAATCAGGAGCTTTTCACGACGAGATCGTCGCACTCGATGTACCCACCCGCAAGGCCACCGTGGTGGTGGCAAGCGACGAGGGGCCCCGCACCATCGCGGTCGACAAGATTCCGCACCTCAAACCTGCCTTTGCCAAGGACGGCACCGTGACTGCGGCCTCGTCCTCATCGATCAGCGACGGCGCTGCTGCCCTCGTAATGTGCCGTATGTCCATGGCCGAGCGGCTCGGCTTGCCCCCCCTGGCAAGAATGGTGGGGCATGCCGGTTTTGCGGATACGCCGGGCCGATTTCCGACAGCGCCGATTGGAGCGATCGACAGGCTGTTGAAGTCCAACGGCTGGACCGTCGATGATGTGGATCTCTGGGAGATCAACGAGGCCTTTGCCGTGGTGGCGATGGCGGCGATGCGGGACTTGCGCATTCCCTCCGAGCGTCTGAATGTGCACGGCGGTGCCTGCGCGCTTGGTCACCCCATCGGAGCCTCCGGAGCGCGCATCATCGTCACCCTGATTCATGCCCTGCGTCGTCATGGCCGTGCACGTGGTGTGGCCAGTCTGTGCATCGGTGGCGGCGAGGCCCCGGCGGTCGGTATCGAGATCATCTGACGTTCGAACTTTTCAATACCCGCTGCGATCATGCTCACCGACGAACAGATACAGATCCGTGACGCTGTGGCGGAATGCTGTCGCAAGGAGATCGCCCCAAAAGCCGCGCAATGGGACCGCGATCACACCTTTCCGAGCGATACCCACCGGCAGTTGGCGGCGATGGGATGCTACGGCGTGATGGTGCCGGAAGCCTATGGCGGGGCGGGGCTGGACAGCCTGTGCCTGGCGCTCATCCTGGAAGAGATCGCTGCTGCCGCTGGTGGCACCAGCACCGCAGTCTCGGTCAACAACTGCCCGGTCTGCAGCATTCTTCTGGCCTACGGAAGCGAGCAGCAGAAGAGGGACTGGCTGGTGCCACTGGCCCGGGGGGAGAAACTGGGCGCATTCTGCCTCACCGAGCCGCAGGCCGGATCCAATGCAGCGGAGATCCGCACGACGGCCCGGCGTGATGGCGATGATTTTGTGCTCAATGGGGTCAAGCAGTTCATCACCAGTGGCAAGAACGGCCAGGTGGCGATCGTGATTGCGGTGACCGGCGAGGGTAAACCGTCTGAACGCATGTCGGCCTTCATCGTGCCGACCGATACGCCCGGCTACGTCGTGGCCCGTCTCGAGGAAAAGATGGGCCAGCACTCCTCGGATACCGCACAAATCGTGCTCGACAACTGCAGGATCCCGAGCGGATTGCTGATCGGTGCCCAGGGGCAGGGCTATCGGATTGCACTCTCGGGTCTGGAGGGTGGGCGTATCGGAATTGCTGCGCAATCCGTGGGCATGGCGCGTGCCGCACTCGAGGCCAGTCTCGCATATTCCAAACAGCGCGAGGCCTTCGGGCAGGTGATTTTTCAGCATCAGGCAGTCCAGTTCCGTCTGGCAGACATGGCGACGCAACTCGAGGCCGCCCGTCAACTGGTC
>CAYYDO010000150.1:0-5097 GCA_964470595.1 uncultured Burkholderiaceae bacterium
GCTTCACTGTATCGGCGCAACAACGCTGGACGAATACCGCAAGTACATCGAGAAGGATGCAGCACTCGAGCGGCGCTTCCAGAAGGTGCTGGTCGGAGAGCCCAGTGTGGAGGCGACCATCGCCATTCTGCGGGGGTTGCAGGAACGCTATGAGCTTCATCACGGTGTCGACATTACGGATCCGGCCATCGTGGCCGCAGCCGAGTTGTCGAATCGCTACATCACCGACCGATTTCTTCCGGACAAGGCGATTGACCTGATCGATGAGGCCGCCTCACGCATCAAGATGGAGATCGACTCCAAGCCGGAGTCGATGGACAAGCTCGACCGGCGCCTGATCCAGCTCAAGATCGAGCTCGAGGCGGTGCGGCGCGAGAAGGATGAGGCTTCGAAGAAGCGTTTCGATCTGCTTGCGCAGGAAATCGAGAAACTCGAACGTGAACTCGCTGATCTGGAGGAAGTCTGGAAAGCCGAGAAGGCCGCGGTGCAGGGTTCGCAGTCGATCAAGGAAGAGATCGAGCGGGTCCGTCACGACATCGAGATTCATACGCGCAAGGGTGACTGGCAGAAGGTGTCGGAGTTGCAGTACGGCCGATTGCCCGAGCTGGAGGCTCGTCTGAAGGCGGCGGATGTCCCCTCGGGCGATGTCGGCAAGCCGCAGTTGTTGCGCACGCAGGTGGGTGCCGAGGAAATTGCCGAGGTCGTGTCGCGGGCCACAGGTATTCCGGTGTCGAAGATGATGACCGGTGAGCGCGAAAAGCTCCTGGCGATGGAAGATCACCTGCATCAGCGTGTGGTGGGGCAGGATGAGGCGGTACGTCTCGTGGCCGATGCGATTCGTCGCTCCCGCGCGGGTTTGTCCGATCCCAACCGTCCCTATGGTTCGTTTCTGTTTCTCGGTCCAACGGGCGTGGGCAAGACCGAGTTGTGCAAGGCGCTTGCGCAGTTCCTGTTTGACTCCGAGGATCACATGATCCGCATCGACATGAGCGAGTTCATGGAGAAGCACTCGGTGTCGCGTCTGATCGGCGCGCCTCCCGGCTATGTGGGGTACGAGGAGGGGGGCACACTGACCGAGGCGGTGCGTCGCAAGCCCTATAGCGTCATTCTTCTCGACGAGGTGGAGAAGGCGCACCCGGATGTCTTCAATGTGCTGCTTCAGGTGCTTGATGATGGGCGACTCACCGATGGTCAGGGTCGCACGGTCGACTTTCGCAATACGGTTGTGGTGATGACGTCCAATCTGGGATCGCCAGAGATTCAGCGTCTGTCAGGGGCGCCGCTGGCCGAGATCAAGGATGCGGTCATGGCCGAAGTCAAGAGTCATTTCCGGCCGGAGTTCATCAATCGCATCGATGAGATCGTGGTGTTCCATGCACTCGATGCGCGCCACATTCGTGACATCGCCCGAATCCAGTTGAAGCGTCTGGAGGGCAGGGTGGCCGAGAGGGATATGCGACTGGAGGTATCCGATGCCGCACTGGACGAAATCGCGAAGTCCGGCTTCGATCCGCTGTTTGGCGCACGACCTCTGAAGCGAGCGATTCAGAGCCGGATCGAGAATCCGGTGGCGAAGCTGATTCTGGAGGGCAGGTTCGGGCCGAAGGATGTCATTCCTGTTGATGTCCGCGATGGCGAGTTTCGCTTCGATCGGGTGGTGCACTGAACTCAGATGATGCGACCCAGCGGGGTGTAAAGGAGGCGTGTTCCCGCAAGTCTGTCATGCAGGGATTGTCGGTCCCGATCGATCGCGGCCCACAGGAAACCCAGGCCGGTGAGGGTGCTGGGACCCGCGAGGAGTGCTCTGAGCAGGGCGCGTCCGGGACCGACTGGCTGGCCGGTGGAGGTTTCGAGTTTCAGACCCAGGGTCTGCATGGGCAGCGTGCATCGTCCGAGGCTCCAGCTCCAGGTGAAGTAGGCCAGCAGCGAGGCGAGGATGAGGGCCTGCAGTCCGATCCGCTTCAGCTCCTGCAGTTCCGGGTCAGCCGCATCGCTGAAATCGGCAGCGATCGAGTAGATGAATCCGATGACGATGAGCGGGCCGAAGAGCAGCAGGCACTCGTAGATTACGCCCATGAAGCGCCGCCAGACGGATGCGGACACGCCGGCGTCGATGGGTGGTTCAGGGGGCAAGCGGCTTGGCTGGCTGCGTGGCCAGGGCGGAACGTGGTTGACCCGCAGGGCGCTCCTGGTGGCGTACCCCGGAAGCGGGCCCGCCGGGTGGGGATCCGTCCGGCTTCAGTTGCGCGAGTTCGATCAGTCTGGCGCGCTCTTCCGCCGACAGTTTCTGGTACTCGTTCCACTTCATGACCCGGACCTCCTCGGGCACCGCGGAGACCACCCCCCCGAAGGCCGCTCGCGCCTGCCGCCGATCGATTGCGGGCAGGGATATCCACTCGAGCATCCTCTCCTGGGCGATCGTCTGCTGCTCCGGGGTCCATTGGTGGAAGCGATCGGCGATCTTGAGCCATTTCTTCTTGCGCGCGTCGTCGAGATCAGCCCAGAAAGGCTCGAGAGGGGCAAGCGCTTCTCGCTGCGGGCCGGTCAGCCGCGACCAGACCAGCGCCTTGGAGGCGGAGAACCCCTGGAAATTCCGATCGCTGGCCCAGAACTCCCGGACACTCGCAACCGACTGTGCAGTCGCGGATTCCGCCCGGGAATCCTCGCCTCGCTCGGGGTGCTGTTCCTGAAAAACGAGGAATCCGGGATCGAGGTAAGCCTGCACGGGAAGGCGATCAGAGATCATCTTGTGATCTATTTCGGCTATTCTGCTTATATCTTCATCGATCGTCGCTGTTTCCGCAGCTTGCAAGCCGATCAGGACGGCGGCGATCGTGGCTGCAGTGAGACCGATCCCAGAGAGTTGGGGCCAGAGTCGCAGCGTGAAGTTGGCTTTCGGCAGCGCGACCGGGCTGGCCCCGTGGCGACGCTCTGCCGCCTGAACCGCCCGCTGTCGTGAGAGCCGAAGGGCATCGACACGGTCACGGGACAGATTTTCCTCGCCAGCCTTGAGGCTTTCACGCAACCGGTAAAGCAGATCTTCCTGCATCAGTCTTTCCCTCCGGATGGCCTGAGTTCGGCCAGAGACTGCTCGAGTGTCTTCATGGCCCGGAAACAGTGCGTCTTCACGCTGCCTTCCGAGCACCCCATTACCGCCGCCGTCTGGGCGATATCCAATCCCTCCCAGTAACGCAGCAGAAAGGCTTGTTGTTGACGCACTGGCAATCCTCCAATCGCGCGCTCGATCCTGTCTCTGGTCTGCCCGCGTTCCAGAAGTTCCTCGGGTTGGAGATGCGGGTCACCAGCAATCCCGAGAACGCTGTCTGGAATATTCTGGTCGTTGCCGTCGTCCTGGTCAGGAAACAGGTCGCCAAAAAGGGACACCCAGGTTCGCCGGACTTTCTGACGGCGGTGGTGGTCCAGAATCGCGTTCTGCAGGATGCGCTGAAACAGCATCGGCCATTCGCTCTCGGACCGACCACCGTACTTCTCGGCCAGACGCATCATGGCATCCTGGACGATATCCATGGCCGATTGCTCGTTGCGCACACTGATGGTGGCCATGCGCAGGGCTCTGCGTTCGACGCTGGCGAGAAATCGGTCTAATGCCTTCGCACTCATCCCAATATGTTAGAGTAGAAGGCTTGACCTTGCCGGTACCGGCTCCACAAGAGACGGCAACGGCGATCCGTCAACTCAAAGCCCTTGTCGCAAGGTCTGTGTCGCTGGTCGGTTCCTCGTGGTTCAGAGGACTGTCGGGTGGCACCGGCGGGCAAGGATCACTGGATCTTGATAGGACCACAACCTATGGAAATCACTGGCGCAGAGATCGTCGTGCGCTGCCTGCACGAAGAGCAGGTAGAACACATCTTCGGCTACCCGGGCGGAGCCGTCCTCTACATCTACGACGAAATCTACAAGCAGAACAAGTTCAAGCATGTCCTCGTTCGCCACGAGCAGGCGGCCGTTCATGCGGCCGACGCGTATGCGCGCTCCACCGAAAAGGTCGGCGTGTGCCTGGTCACCAGCGGCCCGGGCGTGACCAATGCGGTGACGGGGATCGCAACAGCCTACATGGACTCCATTCCGATGGTGGTGCTGTCTGGCCAGGTACCGACCCATGCCATCGGTCTCGATGCCTTCCAGGAGTGCGATACGGTTGGCATCACCCGTCCCTGTGTCAAGCACAATTTCCTGGTCAAGGACGTCCGCGATCTCGCAGCGACGATCAAGAAGGCCTTCTATCTCGCACGCACCGGTCGCCCCGGTCCCGTGCTGGTCGATATCCCCAAGGACATCACCCGTGATCGTTGCCGTTTCGAGTACCCCAAAGAGGTCTCGATGCGCTCGTACAACCCGGTCGTCAGGGGGCATTCCGGCCAGATAAAAAAGGCGGTTCAGTTGCTGCTGTCTGCCGAGCGCCCCATGATTTATTCGGGCGGCGGCATCATCCTGGGAAATGCATCGGCCGAGTTGAGAGAACTCGTCGATCTTCTCGGGTATCCCTGCACGAACACCCTGATGGGGCTGGGTGCCTATCCAGCCACCAGCGACAAGTTTCTGGGCATGCCGGGCATGCACGGCACGTACGAGTGCAATCTCGCCATGCAGAACTGTGATGTTCTGGTGGGGATCGGCGCGCGCTTCGACGATCGCGTGATCGGTAACCCGAAGCACTTTGCCCAGAATCCGCGCAAGATCATTCATGTCGATATCGACCCATCCTCCATTTCCAAGCGTGTCAAGGTCGATCTCCCGATTGTTGGCGATGTTCGCGAGGTGCTTCGCGAAATGATCGCGCAGGTTCGCGAGGCCATTGCTGGTGGACACGCGCTCAATCGCAAGGCGCTCAGTGCCTGGTGGGCTCAGATTCAGGAGTGGCGGGGCAAGAACTGCCTCGCGTATACGCAGAACGGCGAGGTCATCAAACCCCAGTTTGTCGTGGAGAAACTCTGGGAAGTCACCCGTGGAGAGGCCTTCATCACCTCGGACGTGGGTCAGCACCAGATGTTTGCCGCGCAGTTCTACAAGTTCGACTACCCGCGGCGCTGGATCAACTCGGGTGGTCTGGGTACCATGGGTGTCGGCTTGCCCTAT
>CAYYDO010000151.1:0-5005 GCA_964470595.1 uncultured Burkholderiaceae bacterium
GAAGTAGAAACCGTCCGCATCACGCATGCCGAGATCACCGGTTCTCAACCACCCCTGCCCGTCAAACGCCCTGGCTGTCTCGGCATCGGATTTGTAATACCCCGACATGACATTGTCGCCGCGCAGACAGATCTCCCCTGCCTGCCCGTCGCCAAGCGGACGGCCATCGGCATCGATCACCTTGGCCTCAACGCCACAGGGAAGGCCAGGACTTCCGTAACGACGTCGATCATCATGTGGGTTGCAGAACACCACCGAGGCGGATTCGGTCATGCCCATGGCCTCAATGACAGGAATGCCGAAACGCTCCTCGAAGGCCCGATGGTGCTCTGGTGGCAGCGGGGCCGAAGCGGATCTTCCGAAACGCACATGGCGAAGCTCCTGGGGTGACGGCACGCCGGAGGCTTCCGCTGCCTGCAACAGATAAGCAATGATGGTCGGGACCATGTTGATCCATGTGCAACCATGGGCGCAGACAGCGGGCCACCACTGCGAGGTGGAAAAACGCTGCGGGGCAACGATACTGCTGCCTGCAAGAAAAGGGGTGACGGTCGCAATCGACTGACCGTTGATGTGGTAGATCGGTAATGAGCTCATCACGCGATCCCGTCGGGTCAGATCGTGCCAGCGACCCACCGCAGACGCGGCGGCAATGAGATTGCGATGGGTCAGGCGCACGCCCTTGGGCATGCCGGTCGTGCCCGAGGTGTACATGAGAAGCGCAGGCTGATCGGCGGCCACGGCTGGCAGATCGGCATCGGGTCCGCTGTCGGGCGACCAGCAGATCACGTCCGGATCGACCTCGAGACACAGCACCTCCCGGCCGACATCCACAAGCGCATCCGCCAGCAGTGCGGCCTGCGCCGGACCATGGAGGATGATGCGGCAATCGCTGTGCCGGATGACAGCGGCCAGTTGCTCCCGGTGTGACAGCAGATTGAATGGCGTCACCACTCGCCCGCTTGCCATGATGGAGAGAAACAGACGTGAGGTCTGGATTCCGTTGGGCATCAGCAGACCCACATGATCACCAGGCCGAACGTCGAGACGCATCAGTGCGCCTGCAAGGCTCAGCGTCTGCGCGTGCAGCTCACCATAACGAATGCATCGGCCCGTATCGGGGGAAATGAACAAATCAGCCTGCGGCTGCTCGGATGACCAGCCCAGTAAAACGTCGGCAAGGGTGTTCACGTGGTCAGGCGCCGAACTCGCGGAAATAATCGGCCAGGAGGTCCTCGACTGCGGGGGTCTGCTCCGGGATACGTCGCGCGATGCGGGTGATGTTCATGTAGTGCCGGTAGTTCAGATTGTCGGAGAAGCTGTTACGCCCCCAACTGCCGCACCCCATCGACAGCGAGAAAGGCAAGCCGTTATCAAAGCTGCCGCCGGTGGCCATCGCATGAGCCTGATTCACGATCACGCGGCAGACCGGAAGCTCCGAAGCCAGACGACGCGCACGTTCTTCCAGAAGATCTCCAGACTCGGCCGTGTGCAGACCCACCGAGTGACCCGCACCCTGATACGCATAGATTGTCCGCACCATATCGACAGCCGAGGAAAAATCGGCGACCCGCCACATGGCCAGAACCGGAGCGAGTTTCTCGCCTGAAAACGGGTGCGCGGGACCTGCACCGGATTCACGCACGATCAGAAAACGTGCCGAGCCCACACCCGGCGTCGTCAACCCCGCGCGCGCTGCGATGACCGGCGCAGCCTGCGCAGTGGCAGCAGAAGTGAGATGGCCGTCGTCAAACATCAGACGCGCGAGGCGATTCTGATCCTCTTGGGAGAGCAGGACACCACCCTGACGGGAGAAGGCTTCAAGCAATGAATCGGCAACCGACGCGACTGCAACGACTCCGTTTTCACTGGAACAACTCGTCGCATGATCGAATGTTTTGGATCGGGCAATTTTCTCGGCCGCAGCATCCACATCGGCAGCCTCATCCACGATCACGGCAACATTGCCGGCACCTACACCGAAAGCCGGAGTACCGCTTGAGTACGCGCCGCGAATGTTCGATTGAGAACCCGTGGCCACGATGAGGTCAGCCTTGGCCATCAGCGCCCGGGTCGCTTCCTTTGAGATGGGAGCAGGAAGCATCTGCACGAGATCAAGGGGAGCACCGACCTGGGCCAGTTGGGCATGCACGAACTGCAGAAGCAGCGCGCACGTGGACGCGCCCTTTGGCGAGGGCGCAATGATGATGGCATTACAGCACTTCAGTGCATTCAGAATCTTGTTGATCGGTGTCGCAGCGGGATTGGTGGATGGCGTGATCGCTGCAATGACACCCACGGGTCGGGCAATCTCGGTGATACCCAGGCTGGGATCTTCACGAAGCACACCGACCGATCGGGCCTGATGCAGATCGCGCATCAGGCCGAGTGTCTTGCGATGATTCTTGGCGAACTTGTCATCGGCGTTGCCAATGCCGGAATCCCTGACCGCGAGCTCGGCAAGCTGCCGGTTTCTGGAGGGTTCGAGGATGGCCCAGGCCACCGACTGAACCATTCGGTCGACCTGCTGCTGTGCATATCCGCTGATGCTTCTCTGGGCCTCGCGTGCCCTCGAGATGATGATATCGATCGGGTCGGTCACATTCAGTCAGCCTTGATGCCAGCCTCGCGCGCGAGTTTGGTCCACTTCGGAATCTCGGCTTTGACGATCCGATCGAGTTCGGCGGGCGTGCTCCCGACAGCCTCTGCGCCCTGCTGCATGAACTTCTCGCGAACATCCGCCTGAGCGCAGGCGAACACGGCCGCCTTGTGAAGGCGGTCAATGATTGCAGGCGGCGTTTTCGCCGGGGCAAACATGGCATACCAGGAATCCACTTCGAAACCTGGAAAACCGGATTCCGCCATGGTCGGTACGTCCGGGAAACCGGCTGCACGTTTCAGCGTGGATACAGCGATCGGACGCAACTTGCCGCTCTTTACATGCGCAGCGGCCGCTGGAATCGACACCCACAGCAGGCCGATCTGATTGGCCAGCACATCCGTGACTGCAGGCCCACCACCACGGTAAGGCACATGGACCATGCGCACATTGCCGGCAAGCGCCATCATCTCGCCCGCCAGGTGACCCGGCGTTCCATTGCCCACCGAGGCATACAGCACGGTGCCCGGCTTGGCGCGGGCCAGCGCCACCACGTCCTGCGGTGTCCGCACCGGGACATCGGGATGCGCCACAAGGATCTGCGGTAACGAGGCCACCAGCGACACCGGGGCGAAATCCGTCTCCGTGTTGAAACTCAGCTTGGAGAAGATCGCTGCATTGATGGTGTGCGAGGAAAGCGTGAACAGGAGGGTGTAACCGTCAGGGGGTGACTTCGCAACCACATCTGTACCGATCGAACCCCCAGCCCCGCCGCGGTTGTCGATGATCAACTGACCGCCCAGTGCCTCGGCAATACGTGGTTGCGCGATACGCGCGATCACATCCGTCCCGCCACCCGGAGGGAACGGAACAATGACACGGACCGGGCGCTGCGGATAGCCTTGCGCCTGGGCTCTCAGCGATGCCACTGGCATGGTCGAGAGCACGGCAGCGGAACCGATGGCGTTCAGGTATCTGCGACGTGATTCGGAATGCATCAGCAAGCTCCCTGGGGTGGCGTCGGACCTGACCTCAGACGTAATCCTTGTACTTGTCGAGGAACCTGACCGGTTTGCTCAGCGCATCGCGGCGGAACGGGTCGCCCAATTCTCGCGTGCACATGACTTCGATGACACAGGTCTTTCCCTGATTCATCTGCATGTCCACCGCCTTGCGCAATGCGGGACCGACATCCTCGAGACGATCAACAACGATGCCCTCGGCGCCCATTGCGCGGGCGATACCCGCAAAACTCTCGCTCTCGAGCTCACCCGCCACGAACCGGCGGTTGTAGAAATCGACCTGATTCTTCTTCTCGGCACCCCACTGCCGGTTGTGAAACACGACTGCAGTCACCGGGATATCGTGCCGGACGGCGGTCATGACCTCGACCATGCTCATGGCCCAGGCGCCGTCGCCCGCATAGGCGATCGCCGGACGATCGGGCGCTGCGCACTTCGCACCGATGATGGTCGGCAAGGCATAGCCGCAATTACCGAAACTCATCGGCGCAAAGAAGCTGCGCGGCTCCTCGAAACGCAGATAGCTGTTGGCCACCGAATTGATATTGCCGATGTCGGTCGAGACCATCACGCGCGGGGGCATGGCCTTCTCGAGTTCACGCAGTACCTGCCGGGGGTGAAGGTAGGAGCCGCCATTGAAGGTGCGCTCGTTTTTGGCCTGCTCGATCATGTCCAGGCTGTATGGATCGCGCTCATGCGTCCATTCGGAGAGTTCCTTCTCCCATGCATCCTTTTCGCTGCGGATACGGGCTGCACGCTCCGTCTTGCTGGCATCGCACGCGAGCGATGCATTCGCGATCAAAGCGAGAAGTGCCTTTGCGACGGCCTTGGCATCACCATGAATGCCGACATGAATCTTTTTCACCAGGCCCAGATTGGTGTGATCGGCTTCGACTTGAATGATCTTTGCCTCTTTGGGCCAGTAGTCCATGCCGTGCTGGGGGAGCGTGCCGAACGGTCCCATGCGGGATCCGAGGGCAATCACCACATCGGCCTGGGAGATGCGTTTCATCGCCGCCTTGGCGCCCTGATAGCCCAGAGGGCCAACCCACAGGGGATGACTCGCGGGAAATGCGTCATTGCGCAGATATCCCGTCGCGACCGGCGCGCCAAGACGCTCGGCGAGCGCCTTGCACTCCTCGACTGCATCACCCATGACCACGCCGCCGCCCGCGAGAATCACCGGGAACTTCGCGGTCTTGAGCAACTCGACAGCAGCCTTAAGACTGTTCTCGCCACCCGCGCCGCGATCCACCCGCATCGGCCTGGGAATCTCGCAGCTGATCTCGCCATAAAAATAGTCGCGGGGAATATTCAACTGTGTGGGACCCATGTCCGACATGGCGCGATCGAAGCAGCGTGCCGTGATCGCCGCCATACGCCG
>CAYYDO010000152.1:0-4997 GCA_964470595.1 uncultured Burkholderiaceae bacterium
ACCTCGGGCAACTCCGTGCTGGCCTCGCTGGTCAGATCGATCGTTTCGTTGAGCCCAGGGCCGCCCGCACACAGGTGGGTCACAGTCATGTGGTTGGCGGTCAGTGTGCCGGTCTTGTCCGTGCACAGGACGCTGGTGGCACCCAGTGTCTCGATGGCATTGATCCGGCGCGTCAGCACACCTTCACGCGACAGGCGTCGTGCCCCGAGTGCCGGAAAGATGGTCAGCACCACCGGATACTCTTCAGGCAGCATGGCCATGGCCAGAGCGATTCCCGCCAGCGTCGCCTCCAGCCATCGGCCGGTGAGCACGCCCTGAATCACGACCAGCGCCAGACTCAGGATCAATGCCAGCAGCGCGAGATTGCGCACCAGGATGGCGGTCTGTCGCTGCAGTGGGGTGAGTTCGCTGTCCGGTCGGCCCAGTGCCTGGCCGATGCGACCGATCTCGCTGCGCACACCGGTTGCCGTCACGACGGCCAGGGCATGCCCCTGCACGATCAGTGTGCCGGCATAGACCATCGGGCGGTCATCACCGCCGGGCGCGCGGTGCTCGCCGGCCTTGTCGTCCCTGGCAGCCGTGTCGGTCCTGGCAGCATCATCGTCGTGGGCGGCCAGCGATGCACGTTCGGTATTGTGTGCGGCGCGCTTGCCAACCGGGACCGATTCCCCGGTGAGCAGGGATTCATCGGCGCGCACGCCATCGGCAGTGATCAGCAGCGCATCTGCAGGAACCCGATCGCCTTCACTGAGTTTGAGCACATCCCCGCGCACCACGTCGCGACCGGCGATGCGTTGCGCCTGTCCATCGCGAATCACCAGTGCACGGGGGCTGGTCAGATCGCGCAATGCCTCGATGGCCCGCTCGGTGCGGCCCTGTTGAACCAGGGTGAGTCCCATGGTGATCACCACGAAGCCAAAGAGCGTGAGTCCCTCGTGCAGATCGCCAAACATCAGGTAGAGCGTTCCTGCTGCCAGCAGCAGCAGGAACATCGGCTCGCGAAGCAGTTCGGCCGCGATGTGCAGCAGCGAGCGTCGTCCCCCGCCGGGCAGCGCATTCGGCCCGTCGATTGCCAGGCGCCGCGCAGCCTCGGCCTGTGAGAGTCCGCGCGTCCGATCCGCTGTCAAGGCTGGGGCCGCGGCGCGAAGCGCCGTATCCGCACCCCCTCGCTCACGCCGGGGGGTGGATAGACGATCACCTCGTCACCAGCCTTCAGACCCTCCGTGATCCATGCCTGGCTGGCATTGCGCGCCTGCATCCGCACCGGCTGCAGATGCGCACGATCGTCGCGCACGAGGAAGACCGCATGCGCGGGCGCACCGGTCTCTGCCGCTGCCCGCGGGAACACGGCACTCACGGGTACGGTGAGTGCGGAGGCCTCCTGGCGGGTGATGATGCGGACGGCGACACGATAGGCATCACCGAGACTGGCCCACTGCGCCTGCGGGCTGACGATTTCGATGATCACATTGACACGCTGTTCCTCCACACCAAGGGCCGACACCTTGGTGAATGCACCCGGCTCGATACGCTCGACCCGGCCTTGCAGCGATTCGGGGCCACCCCAGCGCTCGATTCGGACCATGCTCCCCGGGCGGGTCTGCAGGGCATCGGTGGTGAGCAGTTCGGCCACGATACGCAGACGCGAGACGTCGCCGATATCCACGAGCGCTGTTCCTGGACTGACGGTCGCAGCGCTGCCCTGATGGAGCTTGAGCAGCCGCCCGGAGATCGGCGAACGCAGCATCACGCTGCGGGCAGTGCCGTTCATGCGCGCAGGATCGATGCCGGAGAGCGCCGCCTCGGCTTGCTCGAGTTCATGCGCCGCAATCTTCTCGCCTGCCATGGCGGCATCGAGTTCCTTGCGCGCAGCAAGTGCCGCCAGGCGATCGGATTCGAGCCTGCTGGGCGAAATGAAGCCCTGCCGTGCGAGTTGTTCGGAACGTCGCAGGTCGTGCTGTGCGACGTCGAGCCCGACCTTGGCCGACTCGATCTGGGTGCGGGCGCGCGTCAGCGTGGCCTCGGCGGCACGCACATGGGCCTGCTGTTCGATGATCGTGCGCTCATCGAGCAGGGGGGAAAGCACCGGATGCAACGTGGCGATCACCTGACCGGCGCGCACCGGATCGCCCTCCCGCAGGGAGATGCGATCGAGCCGTGCGGCAATCGGAGAGGTCACGGTGTAGCGATCGGCCAGCCTGGTGCGGCCGTCCTCGTCGATGGATGTCTCGAATGCGGCAAGGCGGGCCGGCGCAGTCTCCACCGCAATCGGCTGCGGCATGAAGGCCCAGACGAGCAACGCAGCGCCTGCCACAGTGGCTGCGATCAGGGACAGGCGGGTCGATGTTTTCATTCGGATGACGGCAGGGCGGGTTGCATGGCTTCAATCACGGGTCTTCAGCACGGCCACCATATCCAGCCGGTCGATGCGCCTGCGCACCACCAGCGCGCTGGCCGCGCCGGCCACCACCACGACGAGTGCGGCAAAGGCGTAGGTGCGCGGCTGAATCACCACTGGAAAGTAGAACTGATCGCTTGCCAGCAATCCGGTCACCACATGTACCAGTGCATGGCCCATCAGCATACCGAGAGGCAGTGCAATCAGCAGCACGAGGGCGAATTCGCCCAGCAGCAGGGCCGATACCTCGCCGCGGGTGAAACCGAGCACCCGCAGGCTCGCGAGCTCCCAGTTGCGCTCCGACAGCGCAATGCGGATGTTGTTGTAGACCACCCCGATGGCGATCACCATCGCAAAAACAGTGAGTACGGTGCTCATGATGCGGATGTTGCGTGCGCTGATCTCCTCCATATTGTGCAGCAGGGTGGCCTTGCTGAAGGCGCCGGCAATGCCGGGCAGCTTGCGCGTTGCGTCCAGGAAGGCCGACTCCGAGCCTCGCTCCAGCGCCACCGCGTAGGAGGAGGCCAGATCCCCCTCGCCGAGCGCCCGATTGAGTGCGTCGCGGCGCATGTAGGCATTGAGTCCCATCATGTCCTGTACCGTGCCTGCCACACGCAGACGGAGCACGCGCTCTTTGCCCGTCAGCACGTCCACCATGACGTTTTCTCCCGGACTGACCGCAAGCTTGCGCGCCAGCCTGTCGGTCAGCAGCAGACCCTCCTGCGGCGGTTGCCAGGATTGCTGGGTCACATCGATGATGCGCTGCAATTGCGGCACGGCCTCGAGCCCACGCAACTCGACCCGCTCGCTGCGTTGTCCGGCGTGAATGCGCACGGGCACCTGTCGCGATGGCTCCACCGTCAGAACGCCCGGCAGCCGGGCGATGTCATGTCGCATGCGGTCATCGGCCGGCTCGGTCAGCCAGAGCGACGCATCCTGGCGCATGGCCATGGTGAACTGCGAATCGACGATATAGGCCATGGCATCGCGCACGAAATTGCCCAGCACCACGATGGATACGGCGGCCGCCATCGCAGTAATGGTGAGTGTCGATCGCAGGGGCTTGCGGCCCATCTCGCGCAGAATCATGCGCAGTGTGGTGCCGATCCAGGTGATGCCCAGACGCTCTGGCAGCGAGCGCTCATAGTGTCCGGGCGAGGGTGGCCGCATCGCCTCGGCTGGTGTCAGGCGCACGGTGGCGCGTATCGCCTGCAGCACTCCGAGTACCGAGGTGATCACGGTCAGTGCGAAGGCGATCAGCACGAGTTGCGGGTCGAGACGATGGATGAAATCCGGGATGCGGAAGAACTCGGCGTAAAGCCCCAGGAATCTTCTGCCGAGGTCATTGCCAAGCGCCACGCCGGCAATGAATCCCACGCCGACGATCACCAGCACGAGCTTCAGATAATGCGCCGCGATCATTGCATTGGCATAGCCCAGTGCCTTGAGAGTGGCGATCTGTTCGCGCTGGCGGGCCACCAGTCTGGAGATCACCACATTGAGCAGAAAGGCAGCCACCCCGAGGAAAATGGCCGGAAGAACGGTACCGAGCACATGCTGCTCGCGGATTTCATTGGCCAGCATGTTGTGACTCGGCTGGGTCTCTCGCGTGGTCGCCTCGCGTCCGCCATAGGGGGCCAGCAGTCGCTGCAGTCCCGCCGTGACGCTGCGCATGTCGGCATCGGGAGCGAGCTTGACGGCGACACGATTGAACGCCCCCTCCATGTCGTAGGCGGCGCGCAGTGGTTCGGCGTCGATCCAGAACACCCCGAATCCACGCTGATCGGGCATGCCATACAGACCCGCGAAGATGTATTCCGGCGACAGTGCGATGCCTGCGATGCGCAGCGTGCGGCTGCGTCCATTGATGATCGCCGTCACCGAACTGCCCGCAGCCAGCCCGCGCGCCTGGGCAAAGGACTCCGATACCCAGACCGGCAGGGTGCCGTCCGCGGCGGGGGGGCCGGGGCTCATGGATATCGCCTCCGCCGGTCGCCCCTGCCGCAATGTCAGACGGTTCATCCTGGCGGGTTCCTTGCGATCGATCCCGATCAGAAGCCCGGTGACCGGATCGTTCTGGCCGGGCACCTGCACACGCACCAGAAACTCGGTGGTGGTCTGCACATCGGCCACACCCGGGACCTCGCGCAGCGCGCCCTCCAGGGCCTGTGGTGCGCGCTTCAGACTGGCGAACACATCGGCGAACTGCGCCTGGGCATAGAAGGTGTCACGTGCCTGCGCCAGGGAGTCGACTGCCGACAGGGTGGTGAGAAACCCGGCGACACCGCTGGCCACCACTGCCGCAATCGTCAGTGCCTGGCTCCACATGAGACGCAGATCGCGCAGCAGTTTCAGATCGAGGGCTCTCATGCGATGAGGATGGCTGGCGCGCTACCAGCTGAGCTCGGCAGGGTGCAGCTTGTGGCTGTTGCAGTCGATGCGGGCGATGCGTCCGTCGCCAAGATGAATCACGCGATCGGCCATGCCCGCAATGGCGGCGTTGTGTGTGATCACCACGACGGTGGTACCGAGTTCCTCGTGAATCCGCTCGATGACCTCGGGGCTGCTCCACCGCACGGGCAGCCCGCCCCTCGCCCCG
>CAYYDO010000153.1:0-4942 GCA_964470595.1 uncultured Burkholderiaceae bacterium
TTGCTGTTGATGTTTCATCTGCAATTGTTGTTGCTTGGCTGCAACCGCCTTGTGGCCCATCTCCTCGACCACGATCATTGCTGTTTCCTGGTCCAGAACCTGATTGATGGTCACCATCTGGCCCATTTGCATCAGCATCTTGACCACCTCGGCACCCTTGACCGCCATCTTGTGGGCGAGATCGGCCACCGTAATGGTCTCTGGAACGTGCACTTCCCGGGTCTGCGGCTCCGAAGGTGCCACGAAAGCGCTGGTCTCCTGGGAGGCACTGTGCCGCGATCGACTCTTGGGCGACGATCGCCAGCCGGCCGTTCCACCCGAGGTATCGCCGCGGGTCTTGATCGCGCGCTTCTTGGCAGCATCATCCTGCCAGGTCGACGAGAGCTGCGATGACTTGAGCTGCTTCTCGGATTTCTTCTCCTTGGGCTTTTCCTCCTCCGGTCCCTTTTCTCCGGGTTTCTTCGCCGTCGGCTTGTGCAGGGTCGTCGATGCAGGCTGCGGTTCGGGCGCCTTTTCCGGCGCCCGCGCAGTGGCAGCCAGCTTGCCTGTGCGCGCCGCATTCATCAACCTGTTGATCGCTGCGACCTCGTCTTCGACGGCACGACGCGCCTCGACCGATCGCGCCGCATCCTCGGCTGCGCGACGGGCGCGCTCCTGGGCATCGTTGGCCGCCTGCTCTGCCTGCGCGGCCTGCTCATCCTGCGCAACGGGCTGCGCTGCCGCGGCCTCGAGGGCCAGACGGGCCGCATCCTCGGCCTCCCGCAGGGCTTGCGCCTCGCGCTCGCGCTCGCGCTCGAGACGATCCTGCTTCTCGCGAAGCTCGGCCTCCTGGCGCGCAAGCAGCTCGGACTGACGACGGGCCTCGGCCTCGCGCTGCGCGATCTCCTCTTCTGAAATCACCGCAACCGGAGCCACCTCCTGCGCAGGAACCTCGACCGCGTCGGATGCATCGCGCTTGACGAAAACCCGCTTCTTGCGCACCTCGACCTGAATCGTCCGTGACTTGCCGGAACCATCGGCCTGCTTGATCTCCGTCGTCTGACGCTTGGTCAGGGTGATCTTCTTGCGTGTCGGCTCAGCCGCGCCGTGAGCCTTGCGCAGGGAGTTGAGCAACTGCTCCTTGTCGGCCTCGGTCAGTGCGTCAGCCGGAGACGACTTGGCAACGCCGGCAGCCTGCAACTGTTCGATCAGTGTCTCGACCGGAAGCTTGAGTTCCGCAGCAAATTTTTCAACGTTATCAGCGGCCATCCGATGCACCTCCCGCGTCGGCATCTTCCTCGACAAACCAGTGCGCACGCGCCTTCATGATCAGGTCTCTGGCGCGATCCTCCTCTATCCCTGCAAGCTCGACGAGCTCATCGACACCGAGATCCGCGAGATCATCCCGCGTCAGAATCCGGGCATCGGCCAGGCGGACTGCGAGATCGCGGTCCATACCCTCGAGATCGAGCAGATCCTGAGCCGTAGTCTCGAGCTTCTCTTCCTGGGCGATAGCAGCGGTGAGCAACGCATTGCGCGCCCGATTGCGCAACTCATTGACAGTGTCCTCATCGAAAGCCTCAATCTCGAGCATTTCACTCACCGGCACGTACGCAACCTCCTCGAGGGTCGAGAAACCTTCATCGATCAGAATGTCGGCGACCTCGCCGTCGACATCGAGTTTCGCCATGAAACTCTCACGAAGCTTATGACGCTCGGTCTCGCTTTTCTCTGCTGATTCATCGGCTGTCATGATGTTGATCTGCCAGCCCGTCAGTTCCGACGCCAGCCGCACATTCTGCCCACCGCGGCCGATCGCCACGGCAAGTTCCGCCTCGTCGACGACCACGTCCATCGCGTGACGCTCTTCATCGACAACGATGGATGAGACATTGGCTGGCGCCAATGCCCCGATCACGAACTCGGCAGGATCTTCCGACCAGAGGACAATATCGACCCGCTCGCCTGCAAGTTCGTGCGTGACCGCCTGCACCCGGGAACCACGGACGCCCACACAGGTGCCGATCGGATCAATACGACGGTCGGCGGTAAACACGGCAATCTTGGCCCGGACACCCGGATCACGTGCCGCAGACTTGATGATCAGCATGCCCTGCTCGATTTCGGGGACCTCGAGTTCAAACAGCTTCATGATGAATTCAGGTGCCGTACGCGACAGGATGATCTGCGGCCCTCGGGGCGTGCGCTCGACGCGCAGCATGTAGGCGCGCACGCGATCGCCCGGGCGGAGGTTTTCCTTGGGAATCATCTGATCCCTGGGCAGTCGGGCCTCGATCTTGCCCGACTCGACGATCACATCGCCCCTCTCGAGACGCTTGACGGTCCCGTTGACGATGACTTCGCCCCGATCGAGAAAGTCCTTGAGGATCTGCTCCCGCTCGGCCTCGCGAATACGCTGCAGGATGACCTGCTTGGCCGCCTGGGCACCGATTCGCCCAAACTCGACAGGTTCGAGTTCCTCTTCGATGAATTCACCGACTTCGATATCGGGAATCTGCTTGCGTGCCTCGGAGATGATGATCTGGAGGTCGTGATCCTCGAGCTCGCCATCGGGCACCACCTGCCAGCGACGAAAGCTTTCGTAGTCGCCACTCGTGCGATCGATCGACACGCGAACATCGACCTCCTCCGAGAATCGCTTCTTGGTCGCAGAGGCCAGGGCACTCTCCAGCGACTGAAACACGATGTCCCGATCGACATTCTTTTCCCGGGCCAAGGCATCGGCCAGCAGCAGCAATTCGCGACTCATTCCGTAGTTCTCCTAAAACTTGACCTGTGGAACGAGACGGGCCCGCTCCACTTCGTCGACTTCAAACTGAAGGACCAGCATCTGCCCGCCCTTGCCTTCGTATTCCAGCGAGAGGGCTCCCTGCTCGTCCACCTGCAGCATCCCCTCGAAGTTGCGCCGCCCCTCGAGGGGCAGCCTGAGTCTGAGCTTCACCGGGCTACCGGCAAAACGCAGGTAATGCGCCTTCCGCGTGAGCGGACGATCCATCCCCGGCGATGAGACCTCGAGACGCTGGAAGTCGAATCCCTCGACAGGCAACAGGTGCACCAGTTGCCGTGACACCCGTTCGCAGTCATCGATCGTGACCATGCTCTCGGGATCGAGCGTGTCCATGAAGACGCGCAAGACGCCGCCCGGAGTCCTCTCCAGGTCGATGAGTTCAAAACCCAAATCACGTGTGGCCGCTTCCACGACCTGCCAAAGATCTGCCATTGCACCTGCTCAGATGGACATTGCCCTTCCGGTATCGCCCCGCTTCAATCCCGCGACCTGTCGGTCGGTTGGAGCCTCGTCGCGCGCATTTGCACTGCCAGTGCGCGGACAAAAAAAATGGGCTTTGCCAAGCCCATATTGTTGTACCGGATGAATTAATCCGAAGGACGGAGTTTATCCCAAAAAGCCCACTGAAACAATCCGGACCCGCATGTCAGCCACCGGGCTTGCGACCGCGTCCCGGCGGTCTCGGCCCAACGCGGGCGCCACTCTTGCGCGCGCCCGCTGGCCGGGGCCCCGATGGCCTCTGGGGGGCGGACAGCGTCCCACTGGCAGGTTTGGAAGAGCCCCAGGATGTCTGCAGGGGATTGGGCTTGCGCGGACCGGCAGGACGCTTCTTCATGGCGCCACCAAGTCGGGAGAGATGCGCATCGGGACCGGACGGCTGCCATTCGTCATCGGGATGAGGCTGATTCAGATCCTCATCGTCGACCAGGGGGGCATCGTCACGACGAACACGCGCCACGCTGCTGGGCGAATGCCATTCCTGAGAGGCAGCCGGCTTGGGACCCCGACCCTGTCGACCCGAAGGATGCCCCGCATTGGGCCCGGAGTTGCCGCTGGCCGGACCACGCAGGGCCCCGGGGCCGCGTCGACGGCCCGCCGCCTGCGGCTTGCTGCCAGCATCGGCCGACTTCAATCCCACCGACTGGCACAGCGCTCGCGTCTCGGCGTCGGCAAGTTCGACCGACTGACCACGACGCAGATCTGGTGGAAGAGCCACCTGTCCATACCGAATGCGAATCAGACGGCTCACCGTCACGCCGACATGCTCGAACATCCGACGCACCTCGCGATGGCGCCCCTCGGTGATGACCACCCTGACCCAATAGTTGGCGCCCTCTCCACCCGCATCCTCGAGACTTTCGAACTTGGCTGGACCATCCTCGAGGTCAATCCCCGCGAGAAGCTGCGCACGGGCCTCCTCGGTCAGCTCACCCAGCAGGCGCACGGCATATTCGCGCTCGACACCTGCGCGCGGGTGCATGAGCCGGTTGGCCAACTCGCCAGAGGTCGTGAAGAGAAGCAGGCCTTCGGTATTGAGATCGAGTCGGCCAACTGCGATCCAGCGGCCGAACTTCGCTGGGGGAAGCTTCTTGAACACCGTGACCCGATGCTGCGGATCATCACGGGTAACGATTTCGCCCGCCGGCTTGTGATACGCCAGCACACGAACCGGTGGGGGCTGCACACGGATACGGATCGGCTTTCCGTTGACCTTGACCTGATCCGAGTGAAGGATGCGCTGTCCGATATGTGCAGGGACTCCGTTCACCGAAACCCGACCCGCGAGAATCAGTTCCTCCATCTCGCGTCGGGATCCCACGCCGGCATCGGCAAGCACCTTGTGCAACTTCGGCGGGTCATAATCCAGCCCGGCGCGGGATGGTCCACCCATGCGGGGGCTGCTGCCCTGGCGGGCATAGAACGGTATGGGATCGGCCTCGGGAATCTCGGCGACGGGATCCGGTGATGAGGGTTCGGGGGCACTGGCGGGATCGCTCAGCGCGTCATCGGTGGCATCGTTCACGAAGGGACCTGACTCGATTCGTTGTGTGGTGAAAGAACAGGAGCGACGCCAGGCAACAAGGCGGCGCCAGCCTCGCCCCAATCGGCATCGAGAACAGGAAGTTCCTGCAGCGATCGCAGACCAAGGTCGTC
>CAYYDO010000154.1:0-2463 GCA_964470595.1 uncultured Burkholderiaceae bacterium
GTGAGGATGTTCGGAACATTCCAGACCATCGACGGATTATGACCCACGCAGTCGGCGGTAGATGTCCTGGGCCAACTGGCGGGATATTCCATCGACCGAGGCCAGGTCATCGATACTCGCCGCCTTCAGACCGGCGAGCCCACCGAATCGCGCCAGCAGTTTCTGCCGTCGGCGAGGGCCCACACCGTCGATCTCATCGAGAACCGAGCCGATCTGCGCCTTGGCCCTGCGACTGCGCATTCCGGTAATCGCAAAGCGGTGGGCCTCGTCACGGATACGGGCAATCAGCATCAGCGCCGGATGATCGGGCGGCAGACTGATCTCGCGACCATCGGTGAAAACCAGACGCTCGAGCCCCACCTTGCGACCCTCGCCTTTCGCAACACCGACCAGAATCCCGATATCGAGACCGATGGCCTGAAACACCTCGACAGCGACGCCCAGTTGCCCCTTTCCTCCATCGATGAGGACCAGATCCGGCAGATGCGTCATGTCGGAGTAGCGTCGCTCGAGCACCTGTCGCATGGCCGCATAGTCGTCACCCGGAGTGATCCCCGATACATTGAAGCGGCGATACTGGGATGGCTGAAGATCGTGATGGTCGTAGACGACACAGGATGCCTGCGTCGATTCGCCCGCAGTGTGACTCACATCCAGGCATTCGATACGAATATCGAAAGGATCGTCCGACTGCGCCTGCAGCCCCAGAGTCTCAGCAAGAATCCGGGTGCGCGAATGCTGGGCACCACGCTCCTGGGCACGCCGCGCCAGCGCGAGATGTGCATTGGACTCGGCCTGCTCGAGCCACTGCCGGCGCCGGCCCTGGGGCTGATACAGGACTTTCACATCCCGATCGTGGGCCGACCTGAGCCACTGGAGGGCCGCATCAACAGCCAGGGGGCGGTTGACGACGAGCACGGCAGGACTCTCCTGCACCGCATAGTGCTGGGAAATGAATGCGATGAGCGCCTCGTCCTGGATCTCCTCGAGATCGGGCTCGGTGACATCCACGCCGATCGACGTCATGTGCGCTCGATCTCCCAGATGGCGCCCTCCCCTGACCATGGCCAGATTCACCGCTACCGCACTGCCGTCGGTGGCCACCGCAAGAAGATCGCAATCGAGATGAGGATCCGTCTCCATGCCGTGCTGCTGAAGCACCTTCGCCAGCGATGACAACTGATCGCGAAAGACCGCGGCCTGCTCGAAGGCCAGCGATTCGGAGGCCTCGTTCATGCGGCGCTCGAGATCGGCCATGATCCCGGTCGACTCGCCCTTGAGAAACTGGAGGGCATGTTCGACATCCTGGGCATATGCCTGCGCCGAGATCTTCCCCACACAGGGCGCGCTGCATCGGTGAATCTGATGCAGAAGGCATGGCCGTGTGCGGTTGGCAAACACCGTGTCCGGACAATTGCGCAACTGAAACACCTTTTGCAGCAAGGCAATGCTTTCCTTTACAGCAAAGGAATTCGGAAACGGGCCGAAATAGCGGGACTGGCGGTCGAGCGATCCGCGATACGAGGAGATTCGCGGGAAGTCATGCCCGCTGATTCGAAGGAAAGGATAGGACTTGTCATCGCGAAACAGGATGTTGAACTTCGGCGTGAGCGTCTTGATGAGGTTGTTCTCGAGCAGCAGCGCCTCGGCCTCGCTGCGCACGACCGTGATCTCGATGGCTGCAATCTGCGCCACCATGCGGGCAATTCGGGGCGACAGGCCACCACCGCGAAAATAGGACGACACCCGCTTGCGCAGATCGCCTGCCTTGCCCACATAGAGCACCTGCCCGGACACATCGATCATGCGATAGACACCGGGAAGGTGCGGCATCGACTGCAGCACCGGCCTGGGATCAAACGACATGTTCACGCGCCATCCGGAAGATGTCGGAAAACATCGCCGGCGTCAGACGACCCGTCTGGGTGTTGTATCGGCTGGGATGGTAGCTGTCGATCAGCACTGGCGCCGCAGGAATCCGGTGAAGCGCGCCGTGACCAAAGCTCCAGTCGGCACGACGCAAATCCGGTGTGATGCGCTGCAGATTCGTCAGCACAGCATCATGGGCCACCCGACCCAGCGCAACGATAACGCGGGGCCGAGCCTGTTCGATCTCGCGCAGCAGAAATACCCCGCACTGACGAACTTCGGCGGGTGTCGGTTTATTCTCCGGGGGAAGACAACGAACCGCATTGGTCAGCCGACAATTGATCAGCTGAAGATCGTCATCGCGGGATACGGATCGTGGCGCCGAAGCAAAACCGAATGCGTGCAGGGTGCCATACAGGAGATCACTGCACCAATCCCCGGTAAACGGCCTTCCACTCGCGTTGGCCCCGTGCATCCCAGGAGCGAGACCCACCACCAGAAGCCCTGCGGATAGCGGTCCGAAAGAAGGTACCGGCGCACAGAAATATGTCGGATGCTTGCGCTTTACGGTATCGAGAAACGTGGCTAACCGTT
>CAYYDO010000154.1:2473-4921 GCA_964470595.1 uncultured Burkholderiaceae bacterium
GGATCGTGCAATTCGGATGCCGCTGAAGTCATGGCCCAAGAGAGTTGACCGCAGAAGAGGGCAGCAGAGTTCCGAGGGACCTGCGCTGCGGGTCATCCAGAAAACCGGGCATCCGGCGCGGCATCTCATCGAGCGCACGGGCGGCCAGATCGGGGCTGTTGCAGATCAGCGCCGCATCGCATCCTGCAGTGAATGCCGCCTCGCAACGATCCGCGACATCGTCCAGGATGGCGGCACCCGCCATGGAGAGATCGTCGGAAATGACCACCCCATCAAACCCGAGTCGGTCGCGGAGAATCTCCCGCAGCCAGATGCGGGAAAAACCCGCCGGCGCATCATCGACCTGGGTGTAGCGCACATGCGCGGGCATGATTGCACTGATGACGGGAGAACCCAGCCGCGCATAGGGCAGTACATCGTGGCGCAGGATGTCGTCCAGAGATCGTTCATCGACCGGCAACGTCAGGTGGGAATCCAGCACCGGCCAGCCATGACCAGGGAAATGCTTGGCGCAGTTGCGCATGCCTGCAATCGCAAGGCCATGCATCAATGCAGCCGCCAACTGGCACACGACGTGGGGATCAGAATGGAAGGCGCGCTCGCCGATGATTTCACTGCGCCCCCAATCGAGGTCCAGCACCGGGGTGAAGCTGAAATCGACACCCACACCGCGCAACTCGCTGGCCAGAACGAATCCCGCCTGACGCGCGCGCGCCAGCGCCGAGACCACCGCCTCGGGACTTCCATCGGCCCACACCCGACCCAGCGAGGACATGGCAGGGATCTCGGTGAAACCCTGCCGGAAACGCTGCACACGACCACCCTCGTGATCGACGCAGACCAGCAGAGGCGCGCTGCCAGGGGGGCGTTTGATGCGACGTATCGCACTGCCAAGTGCCCGGATCTGATCGGGACTCTCGTAATTTCGACTGAAATAGATGATGCCGCCCACCCAGGGATGGGCCAGCATGTCGCACTCGATGTCGGTGAGTTCGAGGCCCTGCACATCGATGATCAGCGGGCCGCTCATGCGCTCTCCGCGATCGCGAGTGCCTGGGCATGACCCAGCTCATCGGAGAGCGACACATGAAGGCGTATCCCCCGCTGCGCAAGGTAAGGTGCGAGCAACTTGCGCGCATGAGGCTGGGGTGCGCCGCGATGGTCGTTGAGTATCTCGACCGAATGCAGCGACATGGGATGAAAGAGCCCCACGCCAAGCGCCTTTCCGATGGCCTCCTTGGCGGCAAAGCGACGGGCGAGATAACGGAGCGCATTTTCATCGCCTGCGGGCTGACGGCTCTTGCGGCGGAGGTACTCCTGCATTTCAGCGGGACCCAGCACACGGGATGCAAAGCGCTCTCCCCAGCGGTCACGCAGTGTCCGGATACGATCGATCAACACGCTGTCGGTCCCAATGCCCACGATCATGAGTTCGCTCCAGAGGGGTTGCCCTGCTGCACAGACGCCACCGGGGCAGCACCCGCCTGAGCTTCACGCATCAGGCGCTTCATCTCGGCCACAGCCTCGCGCATGCCAACCAGAACCGCACGGGAAACGATCGCGTGACCAATATGCAACTCCCTCACGCCGCGCAAGGCCGCGATCGGCTGCACGTTGAAGTAATTGAGCGCATGACCGGCATTAAAGCGCATGCCAAGCGCGACGATACGCTCACCCGCCTGAGCGATCCGCTCGAGTTCACGTTGCACGGGCGGGGCAAGTGCATCCCGGCCCTGGGAGTGAAAGATCGCAGCATAGGGCCCGGTGTGCACCTCGCAGACCTCGAAGCCGAGCTCTGCCGCGGCAGTCACCTGTTGCGGGTCTGCATCGATGAATGCACTGGCCCGAATCCCCTCTTCGCGGAAACGCCGCACGATCGGTTCCAGAACCCGATGCTGCCCCATCACATCGAGACCGCCCTCGGTGGTGATTTCCTGGCGACCCTCTGGCACCAGCATGGCCATCTCCGGGCGGATATCGCAGGCAATCGCCAGCATCTCGGCCGTTGCGGCCATCTCGAAATTCAGCTTGATCTGGGTATGGGTGCGCAGCCGGCGGACATCGTCGTCCTGAATGTGACGGCGGTCCTCGCGCAGATGAACGGTGATGCCGTCGGCCCCGCCGAGATGGGCCTGCACGGCCGCCCAGACCGGATCGGGATCAAATCCCCGTCGTGCCTGCCGCAACGTGGCCACGTGGTCGATGTTGACACCAAGTTCAATCATGTCGGAACGCTTTCCTGATGATGATATTCAATGCGCAGCAGATCGCGCATGATCTGTCGCGACTGCAAAACGGTCTCGCCGAGATGATGCCCCAGGAGTTCCCGAAGAAGACGCTTTGACTGCGACGCCACCTCGGGTTCGCTCAGCGCCTGCAAGACCTGCTCGATGGGGCCGGACGCCTGGGCAAGAGCCAGCAATGTGCGCCCGTGGATATCCCGGATCA
>CAYYDO010000155.1:0-4582 GCA_964470595.1 uncultured Burkholderiaceae bacterium
CTGTACTGGACGAGGCGCCGATCTCAGTCGACAACCCCGCGGACCTGGAGCGCGACTTCCTGGATGACCTGAATCCGTCCTCGCTGAGCGTGGTCCGCGCCATGCTGGAACCCGACCTACGGGAGGCCAAACCGGAGGATCGCTTCCAGTTTGAACGTCATGGCTATTTCGTCGCGGATATCCACGATTCAACACCGGAGTCACCAGTGTTCAATCGCACTGTCACGCTGAAAGACAGCTGGAAGTAGGCATGCGTGCGCTGACCCATACCCCGGGCCCCGAGGCCCGACTGGTTCTGAAGGAGATTCCATCACCAAGCCCCGGACCTGGCGAGATTCTGATCAAGGTGTCATATGCCGGGGTGAATCGGCCCGACATCCTTCAACTCAAGGGCCTCTACCCGCCCCCCAAAGACGCCTCCCCCCTCCTGGGTCTGGAAGTCAGTGGAGTCGTGGCGTCAATCGGGGAAGGGGTCTCCGGGTTTCGACCGGGACAACTGGTTTGCGCCCTGACATCTGGCGGGGGATACGCAGAATTTGTCACCGCACCCGAGGGACACTGCGCACCGGTCCCAACGGGCATGTCGTTGCAGCAGGCCGCAGGGCTGCCCGAGACCTATCTGACAGTCTGGGCGAACATGATCGATCGGGGAGGACTGGCCAGCGGAGAAACCGTACTGATTCATGGCGGTGCCAGTGGTATTGGCGTGACTGCGATTCAACTCGCGAAATGGCGGGGTGCGACCGTCATGACAACTGTCGGTACAGACGAAAAGGTAAAAGCATGCACGCGGCTCGGAGCCGACCTGGCGATCAACTACCAGTCCTGCGACTGGGTGGAAGTTGTTCGCGAGCAGACACAGAACCGGGGTGTACATCTGATTCTGGACATGGTGGGTGGGGACTACATCGGGAAGAACCTCCGCATTCTCGCCACCGAGGGTCGACTGGTCCAGATTGCGTTTCTCAGGGGAAGCAGAGTGGAGGTCGACTGGATGCCGCTGATGATCAAGCGCCTGACGTTCACAGGATCCACCCTTCGGGCCCGCCCGAATGGGGAGAAAGCGCTTCTGATGGCAGCACTGCGCGCGGCAGTCTGGCCTGAACTGGCATCCGGGCGCCTGCTGCCCCTGATTCATGAAGTGTTTCCCATGGAGCAGGCCAATGACGCGCATGCTCTAATGGAGGCATCCCGCCATATTGGCAAACTCATTCTTCGAATTTCCGATGACCACCTCTGACGTGACGCCCCTGGCTCCTGCCGGAACCGCCCGCACCAAGTTGTATGTGTACACCTCGGCCTCTGCGCTGCTGCTGGCTCGGGTAGCCGCCTTTCTCTCACGTCACGGAATACAGGTTGAACTCGGGGCGACATTTCTGAAGTTCCCTCGTGGGTCCGGGCCATCAGATGCCGCTGCCGCAGGTCTTAAAGCGATGGGGTTCAGAATTCTCACCGGCATCGACGTTTTTTCCCCCGAGACAGACTCCGACATGGGGCCGCGTTCGGAAACGCTGCTGAGCGCCGAAAATACCCCCCGGGGACATGTGCACGGCCCAGGCTGCGGCCACGATCACCCGCACGGCGACGCATGCGGTCACGACCATGGCCATTCACATGATCACGACCATGATCATCACGACCATGATCATCACGGTCATGATCATCACCAGCGTCACTCGCACAAGCCCTGACCATGGCCGTCTCGACGGCCCGAACAGCAACCCCGCATGATGCGCCGGGGACCCATTCCATTCGCATCAGGGGCGCGCGACAGAACAATCTGAAGAACATCAGCATCGACCTGCCGATCGGCAAGTTGACGGTGGTGACTGGCGTGTCAGGTTCAGGCAAGAGTTCGCTGGTATTCGATACGCTCTATGCCGAGGGTCAGCGTCGATATGTGGAAACATTCTCTGCATATGCGCGACAGTTTCTGGATCGGATGGACAAGCCCCAGGTAGATACCATCGAGGGGGTTCCACCTGCGATTGCCATTGATCAGACCAATCCGGTGCGCACATCCCGATCGACAGTCGGGACAATGACCGAACTCACTGATCATTTCAAACTTCTGTTCGCGCGTTTTGCGCAACTGCATTGCCGATCGTGCGGTCAACCTGTGCAACGCCAAAGCGCTCAGGGTATTGCCACTCTGATTCAGGCGCAGGTCGAAGGTACGCGGGCAGAGATCAGTTTCCCCCTCACAGCACCCCCATCGATACCGGATGAGGACATCGAGACCTGGTTATCTACACAGGGATTCACGCGTATCCAGTCGCGAGAAGGCGATGTCCTTCATGTGATTCAGGATCGTCTGATGATTCGCCCGGGGATGGATGCGGCTCGGCTGCTTGATGCCCTTGAATCGGCGCTTCGATATGGTCACGGCAGATGTCGGGTGCGGTTGAACGACGCCACACATGATTTCACTTCCGACCTCAGTTGCGCACCATGTCGGATCGCCTATACCGAACCCAGACCCGCTCTTTTCTCGTTCAATTCGCCCATTGGAGCATGCGAGAACTGCAAGGGCTTTGGACGGGTGATCGGAATCGATCCCGACCTGGTGGTTCCAGACACCTCCAAAAGTCTGGCTCAGGGAGCGATCCGCCCGTGGCAGACGAACGCCTATCGGGACTGCCAGAAGGAACTGCTCGCACAGGCCATCAGGAAAGGAGTTCCAACAGATATTCCTTACGCCAATCTCTCGGAAGATGACCGTTACTGGGTATTCAAGGGCGACCCAGATTGGTCCGGAGACTGGAGTCGACAATGGTATGGCGTCGATCGCTTCTTCACTTACCTGGAGTCGAAGGCATACAAGATGCACGTCCGGGTACTGCTCTCCCGCTATCGCAGTTACAACGAATGCAGCAGTTGTCATGGTGCCCGCCTGAAGCCAGAGGCGCTGCTGTGGACGATCAACGGATGTTCGGTCCACGATGTACTGCAAATGCCCATCGATGGGTGTCTTGCGTGGATGACACAACTGGCGCAGACATCGCGCACTCAGACATCTGTGCGGCGGAACTCCACCGATGCCGAAGACATTGTCACCCGTGAGATTCTGACCCGACTACAGTTTCTCTCTGATGTCGGACTGGGATATCTGACGCTCGATCGACAGTCCAGGACTCTCTCTGGAGGCGAAGTCCAGAGGATCAATCTGACGACGGCGCTTGGAACGTCACTGGTGAACACGCTCTTTGTTCTGGATGAACCATCGATTGGTCTGCATTCCAGGGATCTGCATCGCATCGTTCAGGTGATGCACAGGTTGCGGGATGCCGGAAACACCCTGGTTGTCGTGGAACATGATCCTCAGGTGATGCGAGCCGCGGATCGACTCGTCGATATGGGACCGGGCCCGGGAGAGCTTGGAGGTCATGTGCTGTTCAATGGGTCCTACCGCGATCTTCTGCACGCAGACACACTGACTGGAAGATATCTGAGGGCTGAACTGCAGGTGGGTTCCGTTGCACAACGCTCCCAGACGACACATGCGCAGTTGATGCTGAAGGGCGCGAGAGCAAATAACCTCAAATCGATCGATGTGACCATTCCTCTGGGGCAACTGGTCTGCGTGACCGGTGTGTCGGGAAGCGGAAAATCGACACTGGTGCAGGACATTCTCTACCCTGCGCTCTCCCGCGCAATGGGTCGCGCCACCGAGTCGCCAGGTGCATTCGACACTCTGGAGGGTGCACACCACCTGAAAGAGGTGACCCTGATCGATCAGTCACCGATTGGCAAGACAACCCGGTCATGTCCGGTCGTGTTCGTCGGCGCCTTTGACGCGATCCGGCAGAGGTTCGCCCAGTTGGCAGAATCCAGACAAAGGGGCTACACCGCAGGTACCTTCAGCTTCAACGCCGGAAACGGGCGGTGTCCCACATGCTCCGGGAATGGATTCGAGCATGTCGAAATGCAGTTTCTGTCAGATGTCTACCTGCGATGTCCGGACTGCAACGGGCGTCGATTCCGTCAGGAAGTTCTTGAGCTTGCACTCAACGGAAACTCGATCGCTGACGTGCTTGAGATGACTGTTGAGGAAGCCATCGCATTCTTCAGGGATGACAAGGAGATTCACCGACGCATGCAGCCCCTGCTCGATGTCGGTCTGGGGTACCTCAGATGCGGGCAGCCTGTTCCGACTCTGTCAGGCGGGGAGGCGCAACGGCTGAAAATTGCGGGTCGACTGGCCGAGGCCGCAGATCGACGGGTTTCATCGAGCCTGCTCATTTTCGATGAGCCAACGACCGGGTTGCATTTCGACGATATTGCCAGGCTTCTGCGTGCACTCTCGGCCCTGAGGGCCGCAGGTCACAGCCTGTTGGTCATCGAACACAACCTTGAACTTGTCTGCTGCGCCGACTGGATCATTGATCTCGGACCGGAAGCAGGGGATGCCGGCGGCATGATCGTTGCCGAGGGCACTGTCGCCGACATCATGGCATGCGCTCAGTCACACACCGGGCAGGCCTTGCGGGACATGCAGGCATCCAGTGCCATGACCAGTACGATCGGGGAGCCCGCTGTCAGCCTCAGCGTTGAACAGCAGGTCGGCCAGCATCGCGGCGGA
>CAYYDO010000155.1:4592-4906 GCA_964470595.1 uncultured Burkholderiaceae bacterium
CGACACGCGCAAGGAAGCCAAGCTGGTGTTCTACAGCATCGCGGCGGAGCAGATGCCATCGACATTCGGGGAGCGCGCGAGCACAACCTGCGTAACATCGACGTGAAGATTCCCCGCGAACAGCTGACCGTGATTACCGGTGTGTCGGGGAGCGGAAAGTCGACGCTCGCCTTCGATATTCTTTTCGCAGAAGGACAGCGTCGTTACGTAGAGTCACTTTCTGCATATGCGCGACAGTTCCTCTCTCAGATGCCAAAACCTGATGTTGATGAAATTACAGGGCTTTCGCCAGCAATTTCAATTGACCAGAAATC
>CAYYDO010000156.1:0-3740 GCA_964470595.1 uncultured Burkholderiaceae bacterium
CTGTGATGCAGCCGATGAATCCGCCTACATGGAGGAGCGCTTCGGTCCGATCAGCTTCGTGGTCAAAGTCGCAGATACGCCAGCAGCAATCTCGCTGTCGGAACGCGTCACCAGCACCCATGGGGCCCTGACTGTCGGCGTCTATTCGACGAAAGCCGAAGTGATCGATGCCATGACTGCTGCCACCTGGCGCTCGAAGGTCGCGTTGTCGATCAACCTTACGGGTGGCGTGTTCGTGAATCAGTCTGCTGCGTTCTCGGATTTCCATGGCACCGGGGGCAACCCGGCAGCCAACGCGTCCTATGCCGATTCCGCCTTTGTGGCCAACCGGTTCAGGGTGGTCCAGCGTCGCTATCACGTGTAGATGACAAGATGAACTTTCTCAATATCTCCTTTTCGATCGATTCCGGTGTGGCCAGGCTCACCCTCAATCGACCCGACAAACTCAACAGCTTCACCGATGTCATGCATGCTGAAGTCCGGGAAGCGCTCGATGTCGTACAGCAGGACAAATCGGTGCGTGTGCTGCTGCTGACAGGCGCAGGTCGTGGCTTTTGCGCGGGGCAGGATCTCGCCGACCCTCCAATGGCCATCGTTGACGGAAAAGTGCCGGATATCGGCAATGTTGTGGAGCGCAACTACAAGCCGCTGGTGATGCGTCTGGCCAATCTGCGGGTACCCACAATCGCGGCCGTCAACGGCATCGCAGCGGGCGCTGGTGTGAGCATCGCGCTCGCCTGTGACCTGGTGATTGCGGCGAGATCAGCGTCTTTTCTTCAGGCGTTTTCCAAAATCGGACTGATTCCCGACACGGGTGGCACATGGTTCCTGCCGCAGCGTGTGGGAATGGCGCGGGCCATGGGACTGGCGATGCTGGCAGACAAACTGCCGGCGGAAAAGGCTGAGTCCTGGGGGCTGATCTGGCGCTGTGTCGACGACGCCGAGCTTCAGTCCGCTGCGGATGCGCTCGCATCGCAACTGGCTGTGATGCCCACCAAGGCGCTGGTGCGGATACGTCAGGCCATGCACGCCGCTCCAACGCATACCCTCGAGCAGCAACTCTCGATGGAGGCCGGTTTCATGCGCGAACTCGGATGGAGTCCGGATTATGCCGAGGGTGTCGCCGCCTTCGTGCAAAAACGCGCTCCCACCTTCACCGGCGAGTAAGACGATGCAGCAGGCTCTTTCATCTACCGCGATCGTCTCTGTTGTCGGCACTGGTGCAATGGGTGCAGGTATAGCCCAGGTCGCAGCCGCTGCCGGACATGTCGTACGGCTTCTCGACAGCCGCGAGGGCGCCGCCGAAAAGGCTGCTGACGGTATTCGCGCCCAGTTTGCTCGTCTCGCCGAAAAGGGCCGGATGTCGCGTGAGGCAGCGGATGCTGCTGGTAGCCGTTTACACCCCGCAACGACTATCCGCGACCTCGCTGATAGTGCGCTGGTCGTTGAAGCGATTGTCGAGAACCTTCAGGTCAAACAGCAACTGTTCAAGGATCTCGAGGCCGTAGTTTCGGACCAGTGTCTGCTGGCCACGAACACGTCGGCTATCTCCGTGACCGCGATTGGGGCTGCCTTGCAGCACCCGGAGCGTTTGGGTGGACTGCACTTTTTCAACCCGGCGCCACTGATGGCCCTGGTCGAGATCGTGTCGGGTCTCTCAACTGGCAAGGATGTTGCGGAGACACTCTTTGCCACCGCAGCAGCCTGGGGAAAATCCCCGGTGCACACGCGCTCCACTCCGGGATTCATCGTCAATCGTGTGGCGCGTCCTTACTACGCCGAGGCCCTTCGTGTGACTCAGGAAGGTGGCGCCGATCCCGCAACGATCGATGCCTGTGCCCGCGAGGCTGGAGGCTTTCGCATGGGCCCATTCGAGTTGATGGATCTGATTGGTCATGATGTGAACCTTGCCGTTACCCGCACGGTGTGGGGCGCGTTCTATAACGATCCGCGATTTCTACCTTCACTGATTCAACAGGAGCTTGTCGACGCCGGGTTTTTTGGCAAGAAGACCGGTCGTGGTTTCTTTGATTACCGCGAGGGTGCTGTGGTCCCGCAGCCGAAAACCGAGGTTGATACTGGAATGGTGGTGCCCACCGTCACCATATGCGGCGAGACCGCGGCGGCTCAGGCGCTTGCTCAGCGGCTGCAGGCGGCGGGCGTGCCCCTGCATCGGGGTGCGTCGGCAGATGGTCGTATCGCCGAAGTGGGCGGTGCCGTGATTTTTGTTACTGACGGTCGCACGGCAACCCGTCGTGCCGCCGAGCTTGGTCTTCCGGATCTGGTGCTGATCGACCTGGCGCTGGATTACGAGCGTGCATCACGGATGGCCGTGAGCATCTCGCACTCGTGCAGTGCCGGAGCGGCGCAACTCGCTGTTGCAGCGCTCCAGGCTGCGGGTCTGAAAGTGTCACGCTTTGCAGATGTACCCGGACTGATTGTCATGCGCACCGTTGCCATGCTGGCTAATGAAGCCGCCGACGCCGTCAATCAGGGCGTGTGCGATGCCATGGGTGCTGATTCGGCGATGTGTCTGGGAGTGAATTATCCCAAGGGCCCCCTGGCCTGGGCGGACCAGATCGGTGTGCCTGAATTGCGGGAGGTGCTTGCCAATCTGGGTGCGGCATATGGCGAGGACCGTTACCGAATCTCTCCGCTCATCCATCAGAAATTCTTCGCAGGATCGACGTTCCATGACTGATCATCACAAACCTTCACTTGTCGAGGCACAGGAGTTGGCCGAAGCGTGTGCCAAGGCGATGTATTCGCGCGATCACGCCGCACAGTCCCTTGGCATCACGATTGTGAATGTCCGTCCCGGTTACGCCCTGCTCAGCATGGTGGTTCGCAAGGATATGGTGAATGGCTATGACATCTGTCACGGCGGCATGATCTTCACTCTTGCCGATACCGCCTTCGCCTACAGTTGCAACAGCTATAACAAGGCCACGGTGGCATCGGCCTGCAATATTGATTTTCTGGCACCTGGCATGCTGGGTTCCACGTTGTCCGCTGAGGGTGTCGAGCGATCCCTCGCCGGGCGCACTGGTGTGTACGACGTCACCGTCAGAGACGAGTCGGGCAAGGTGCTTGCGTTGTTCCGTGGCAAGAGCCACCGTTTGAACGGTGATGTGATGACAGGATTGCAGTAAGGAAACGACACCGGAAACGCAACATCGTGGTTTCCGTAAAAGAAAAACAGTTGAGGAGACAGCAACAATGCCCAAGAGCAAGAACCCAAAGAGCGCTCTGCACCCGATCGAGACTGCAAGCCGTGACGAGATTGCAGCGCTTCAGTTGAAGCGACTGAAGTGGTCCGTCAAACACACGTACGACAATGTTGAGCCATACCGTATCAAATGCAAGAAAAAGGGCGTTCATCCATCGGATCTGAAAAGGCTCGCTGATCTGTCGCACTTCCCTTTCATGACCAAGGCGGATCTTCGCGAGCATTATCCCTTCGGGCTCTTTGCCGTACCCCGCAACAAGCTCATGCGTCTGCATGCGTCCAGTGGCACGACGGGCAAGCCGATCGTCGTCGGTTACACGATGAACGATCTGGACAATTGGGCCAACCTTGTCGCGCGCTCCATCTATGCAGCTGGCGGACGCCCCGGCGATATGGTTCATGTCGCATACGGCTATGGCATGTTCACTGGCGGCCTGGGCGCTCACTATGGTGTCGAGCGCCTCGGGTGTATCGCTGTGCCCATGTCGGGTGGGCAGACCGAGAAGCAGGT
>CAYYDO010000156.1:3750-4798 GCA_964470595.1 uncultured Burkholderiaceae bacterium
TTCTCGATTTCAGGCCGGACATCATCATGGTCACGCCGTCCTACTCCCTCGTCATCGCCGAGGCGTTCGAGAAAATGGGAATTGGTCCGGATCAGATTTCCCTGCGTGCGGGCATCTTCGGGGCCGAGCCCTGGGGTCAGGGGATGCGCACCGAGATCGAGCGGAAACTGGGTATCGATGCGCTGGATATCTACGGCCTGACCGAGGTCATGGGGCCCGGTGTGGCAAGCGAGTGCATCGAGTCCAAGGATGGCCCTGTGCTGTGGGAGGATCATTTTTATCCCGAGGTCATCGATCCCGATACGGAAGAGGTGCTCCCCGATGGCGCAGAAGGCGAACTCGTTTTCACCTCGCTGACCAAGGAAGCATTTCCTGTCATCCGCTATCGCACCCGGGATCTCACGCGTCTTCTGCCACCCACCTCAAGATCATTTCGACGGCTGAGCAAGATCACGGGTCGCACCGACGACATGCTGATTATCAGGGGTGTGAATGTGTTTCCCAGCCAGATCGAGGAGCAGATCCTGCGCGATACCAGGCTCTCGGGGAATTACCAGATTGTTGTGACCCGCGATGGGCATCTCGACAACCTTCAGGTGCGTTGCGAACTTCAGCCCGAGGTGTCGGGAAAGATCTCCGCTCCCGAGGTCGTCGCGATATCGCGCGAACTTCAGCACCATATCAAGACGATCGTGGGGGTTACTACGCGCATTGATGTGCTCGAGGCGGGTACGCTGCCCCGTATCGAGGTTGGCAAGGCCAAGCGTGTCATCGATCAGCGTCCCAAGCAGGATTGAAGGAGATTCCCCTCATGAACCATGCATATATCTGTGACGCGATTCGCACACCGATTGGTCGATACGGCGGCACACTGGCGGTCGTACGTGCCGACGATCTCGGTGCGATTCCACTCAAAGCCCTGATGGAGCGCAACTCCGGGGTGGACTGGAGCGCGGTGGACGACATCGTTTTTGGTTGTGCCAATCAGGCAGGCGATGACAATCGGAATGTGGCTCGGATGTCCGGCCTTCTTTCTGGCCTGCCGATC
>CAYYDO010000157.1:0-4757 GCA_964470595.1 uncultured Burkholderiaceae bacterium
GTCCGGACTTGCGCGCCGATTTCCCCGGCCTCGATGTCGAGGACCGTTATCTGTTTGGTTGCGGCCTCGATTACAAGGGCTACTGGCGCAACCTGCCGGCCATTTATGCCCTGGCCGAGGATTGAACGGCCAGGTGCCTACTGGGCCATCCAGCCGCCATCCATGTTCCATGCCGCACCGCGAATCTGTCCGGCGGCATCCGAGCAAAGAAACAGCGCCAGTTGACCAAGTTGCTCGGGAGTCACGAATTCTCCCGATGGCTGCTTCTCCATCAGCAGGCCGCGTTTGGCCTCGTCCTGACTGAGACCGCCTGCCGCCGCTCTCGCATCGACCTGCTTCTGAACCAGAGGTGTGAGTACCCAGCCGGGACAGATGGCGTTACAGGTGATCGGCGTCTGCGCGGTCTCGAGTCCGACGACCTTGGTGAGTCCGACGATGCCATGCTTGGCAGCGACATAGGCGACCTTCTGCACCGAGGCGACCAGGCCATGGACCGAGGCGATGTTGATGATCCGTCCGAACCCGCGCTTCTTCATGCCGGGCAATGTGCAGCGGATGGTGTGGAAGGCCGAGGACAGATTGATGGCGATGATGGCGTCCCATCGCTCGACGGGGAAGGATTCGATGGGCGCCACATGCTGGATGCCTGCGTTGTTGACGAGAATATCGATCCTTCCGAGACGGGACTCGGTATCACGAATCATGTCCTCGATCTCGGTTGGTTTGCTCATGTCGGCGGGGTGATACAGAACGCGCACACCATGCTGATCGGAGATCTGCCTGACCAGAGTTGCGATGGCGCTGGCATCTCCGAAACCATTGAGCATGATGTCGGCCCCCTGGCCGGCAAGCGTTTGCGCGATACCGAGACCGATGCCGCTGGTGGAACCCGTAACGAGAGCGACCTTGCCCTTGAGAAATCCGCTGGAAGCCATGATGAAATGGGTGAGTGTTAGGATTTGCCGATGATAGCGGAGTCCCATCACCCACACGCCATGCCGCGACTGTCTTCGGTCGCCTGTATCAGTCCCTCTGGCATGCACCGCATGGCCTATCCGGCGTGGGGTGATCCGGCCAATCCAGAGGTTGTCGTCTGCGTGCACGGGCTGACCCGCTCTGGCGATGACTTCGCGCCCCTGGCAGCATCGCTTTCGGACAGGTACCGGGTGGTGTGCCCTGATGTGGTCGGTCGCGGCCGCTCATCCTGGTTGAAGAATCCAATGCTCTATGGCGTGCCGCAGTATGCGGCTGACATGACCACCCTCATCGCGCGACTGGGGGTCGAGTCGGTGCTCTGGGTGGGAACTTCCATGGGCGGTCTCATCGGGATGACGCTGGCCGCGATGGAGGGTGGTCCGATCCGTCGGCTCATCCTCAATGACGTGGGTGCTGTACTGAGCGCTGCAGCACTGTCGCGAATCGGATCATATGTCGGAGTGAATGTTGAATTCGACTCGCGCAGCGAGGCGCGGCAAGCACTGCGGTCGATCTTCTCCGGTTTCGGTCCCCACAGTGACGCGCAATGGCTGCACCTCACGGACACCATGCTCAGGGATATCGACGGCAGCAGCCGTGTCCGTCTTCACTATGATCCGGCAATCGCCGAACCCTTTCGCAAAGCCTACCCCGCGGACGCGCCACCCGGTAGCGCGCCAGCGGATATCACCCTGTGGCCGATCTATGACGCGATCGCCTGTCCCACGCTGGTCTTGCGCGGTGTCGAAAGTGATCTCCTGTCCGCCGATATTCTCCGCGAGATGTCGCAGCGGGGTCCCAGGGCGCAGACCCGCGAGTTCGCCGGCATCGGGCATGCGCCCACATTGATGTCAGACGAGCAGATCGCCATTGTTCGCTCTTTTCTGGAGGGTGCCCCCTTGCCATGACGCGTCCTGATGACTCGCGTCGACGATTGCTTGGTGCCATGGCGGGGCTGACCACGAGAAAGGTCCTGCTTCCGCTCTCGGGCCTGGCGGCGGCATCCCTTGCGGGCTGCAGGTCGCCGCCGCCGGTCAGACCATCGGGGCCTGGTCTTGCGCTGGTGCTCGGAGGTGGCGCGGCGCGGGGGTTTGCCCATGTGGGCGTCATCAAGGTACTGGAGGCGCGGGGTATCCAGCCCGACCTGGTGGTGGGTACCAGTGCGGGAAGCTTCGTCGGTGTGCTGTACGCCTCGGGCCTGAGTGGATTCGAATTGCAGAAACTTGCGCTCACGCTCGATGAGTCCACCTTTTCCGACTGGACGATTCCGGGCAGGGGGCTTTTCAAGGGCGAGGCCATTGCCCAATACATCAATACCCAGTTGCGCGGAGTGCCCCTGGATCGTTTACGTCGACGAATGGCCGTGGTGGCCACCGATCTCGCAACGGGTGAGCCGATTGTCTTCGAGCGTGGGGATGCAGGCACGGCTGTTCGCGCGTCCAGTGCCGTTCCCGGGGTATTCAGTCCGGTACGAATCGCGGACCGCGACTATGTGGATGGTGGTCTGACCCATCCGGTGCCGGTTGCCATCGCTCGCAGGCTTGGCGCCCGCAAGGTGCTGGCTGTCGATATTTCGGATCGTCCGCGCAGTCGAGAGGTGGTCGGCATGGTGGATGTGTTGTTGCAGACATTCACCATCATGGGTCACCACCTGGCCAGTTTCGAATTGAAGCAGGCCGATGTGGTGATTCGTCCGGACACTGCCCATCTTCGGGGAACGGATTTCGCTGCGCGTAATGTCGCGATTCTGGAGGGTGAGAAGGCTGCGACGGCCGCACTGCCGGAGATTCTTCGCATGCTCGCGGCACCCTGATCCGCGCTTGACGGCAGTTCAGCGTTCGGCGACCACCCGTCTTGCCTGATCGAAACGTCGTGACCAGTAGCCCTGCGACAGCGACTCGATACGAACCACACCGCGCGATGTCGGCGCGTGAACAAAGCGCGTCTCACCGAGATACACGCCTACATGCGAATTGGCCCGACCGTTGGTGTTGAAGAACACCAGATCGCCGGGCGCCATCTCATGGCGCGGGATACTCACGCCAACCATGGCCTGCTCCTCGGAGGTTCTGGGGAATCGGATGCGAAACGCCTCGTTCATGACATGGAAGATCAGGCCGGAGCAGTCGAGCCCCTCGTCGGGTCTGCTGCCTCCGAGCCGGTAGGGCGTGCCCAGAAGCAGTACCGAGCGGGAGGTGATTTCGGCGACTGCCTGCTCACGGCTCATCCCGGCAGGCGGACTGATCGGACGACCCACTGCAATATCGGAACGCCATGACCCGGGAGACGGCATCGTCTGTGCTGGGACCGGGGGCACGCTGTCACGCGGTGTCAGGCCGGCACATCCTGTGACGAGGATCGTGACCACAGCAAGGACAACGCGCAGGCCGACGACGGGGCCAGTGATGGTGCCGGCTTTGCACCTCCGGATCCGATTGCCATGGCAGGCCTTCGGTATCATCGGGGCGTTCCGGGGTGGTGCCCCGTTTCCCTCATCTTCATCAAAAGGAGTTCTCATGATTCAGCGTCCCGCCCTTACCGCAGACGACGTTCAGCGCATTGGTGATGCTGCCCTCGCAGAGGCGCTTCGAAACAACTGGAATGTCTCGATCGCCATCAGCGATGATGGCGGCCATCTGCTCTGGTTCCGACGTATGGACGGGGCTCCACCCATCTCGGCCCACATTGCCACTCAGAAGGCCAGAACGGCCGCTCTCGGGCGACGCGAGTCGAAGGTCTACGAAGATGTCATCAATCAGGGGCGTACCTCGTTTCTGTCCGCGCCCGAATTGCAGGCCATGCTCGAAGGCGGTGTGCCGATCATGGCGGAGGGCTTCTGCATCGGCGCAGTCGGCGTGTCGGCGGTGAAGTCGTCCGAGGATGCCCAGATCGCCAGGGCCGGCATCGCTGCGCTCTGAAAGCGGCCCAGGCCGGTCCAGACCGGCCGTGATCAGGCGGCTGCCATCTGTTCGATACGTACTTTCCATTCTCTGGGTCCGGTCTCATGCACCGAGGTGCCGTTGGCGTCTACAGCCACGGTGACCGGCATGTCGCGCACCTCGAACTCGTAAATGGCCTCCATGCCGAGATCTTCGAATGCCACCACGCGTGCGCTGCGGATCGCCTTGCTGACCAGATAGGCAGCGCCTCCGACAGCCATGAGATAGGCCGACTTGTGGCGTCGGATGGCCTCGATGGCTGCGGGACCCCGTTCTGCTTTTCCGATCATGGCGATCAGACCGGTTTGTGCCAGCATGGTTTCAGTGAACTTGTCCATGCGTGTCGCTGTGGTCGGCCCGGCGGGGCCGACCACCTCATCGCGAACCGGATCCACGGGACCTACGTAGTAGATCACGCGATTGGTGAAGTCGACCGGAAGGGACTCCCCTCGGGCCAGCATGTCGCTGATCCGCTTGTGGGCGGCATCACGACCCGTGAGCATCTTTCCGTTCAGCAGCAGCGTCTGGCCTGGCTTCCAGGCGGCCACCTGTTCGGGCGTGAGGTGATCCAGATCGACGCGGGTCGACGACTCCAGATTGGGTGACCACGTCACCTTGGGCCAGTCGTCCAGCGAGGGCGCCTGGAGATGGGCGGGGCCGGAGCCGTCGAGGTGGAAGTGCACATGGCGGGTTGCCGCGCAGTTGGGAATCATGGCGACGGGCAGATTGGCTGCGTGTGTGGGGTAGTCAAGAATCTTCACGTCGACGACAGTCGTGAGCCCTCCGAGGCCCTGCGCACCGATGCCGAGCGCATTGACCTTGTCGAAAATCTCGATGCGTAGA
>CAYYDO010000158.1:0-4750 GCA_964470595.1 uncultured Burkholderiaceae bacterium
CTCAAGAGTCAGGACGGCAGCGTGGTGGTCGCCCGCACCGTCGAGTGGGCGCTGGGCGATGCGAAGCACAATCAGATCGTTGTCTTCCCCCGGGGCAAGGCCTTCCGGGCGCAAACGCCCGAGGGCATCAACGGCAAAACATGGGTGGGCTCATTCGGTTTCGTGTCCTTGTCGGCCTATGACCAGCCCTATGGGCCGGACGGCATGAATGAACGCGGCCTGTATGTCGGCATGTACTACTTTCCCGGTTTTGCCGACTACACGAAATACGATCGGACCCAGGCGTCGAGATCCATGAGCGTGGGCGACTTCATGCAGTGGATGTTGTCGTCGTTTGCGACGGTGGCCGAAGTGCGGCAGCACCTGAATGATGTGGTGGTGGTCAATGTGGAGGACCCCCGTTTCGGCGGCGCGAAGTTGCCGTTTCACTGGAAGGTGGCCGATCCCTCGGGCGAGAGCATCGTGATCGAGATCATCAATGGCGGTCAGGTGCGTGTGTTCGATAGCCTGATGGGCGTGATCACCAATTCGCCGGGCTATGACTGGCATCTGACCAATCTGCGCAACTACATCAACCTCAGCCCTCAGTCCTCCGCGCCGGTGACCATCGATCGCCTGACGCTCTCTCCACTGGGTTCGGGATCCGGCCTGCTGGGCCTGCCTGGCGACTTCACTCCGCCTTCGCGCTTTGTGCGTGCGGCATTTCTGACAGCCACGGCGCGACCCCTTCCAACCGCCGTGGATTCCGTGTTCGAGGCCTTTCGCATCCTCGACAGTTTCAACATTCCGGTCGGCGCTACCGCCGTGCGTGGGAAAACGGCGGGCGATATTGAAAGCGCGACCCAGATCACCGTGGCATCCGATCTGCGCAACCGTCGTCTCTACTTCCACACCATGAGCAACCGTGAGGTGCGCCTGATGGATCTCTCGCGGATCGACTTCACCCGCGTGAAGGAGCAGATGATCGATATCGATGCGGGGCGCAGGCATGTGGTGCGCGAAATTTCACTCAAGGAGCGTTGATCCATCATGAAATACCTTCACACCATGGTCCGTGTGAGCAATCTCGATCAGTCTCTGGAGTTCTATACCAAGGGGCTCGGGCTGGAGATTCTGAGGAAGCGGGAATCCTCGGCGGGCCGTTTTACCCTGGTCTACCTGGCCGCCCCTGGCGATAGCGACGCACAGATCGAACTGACCTACAACTGGGACCCGGAGGTCTATACAGGTGGCCGCAATTTCGGGCACATCGCCTATGCCGTGGACGATATCTATGCCATCTGCAAGCGGCTCATGGATATGGGCGTCACCATCAACCGCCCACCACTGGATGGCTACATGGCCTTTGTGAAGTCGCCCGACAACATCTCGATCGAGTTGCTGCAAAAGGGCGATCCGCTGCCGCCGGCAGAGCCCTGGGTCTCGATGCCCAAGACCGGCAGCTGGTAGCTCTAGAAGAACTGAAGATAGGTCTCGCCTGTCTTCAGCACGTGCCGGAACAGGATTTCTCCCGCTGTACGGCTGTCTTTCAGTTCGATGGCGGCCATCAGCAGGCAGTGTTCCTTGACTGATTCGGACCAGCGTTCATCCGATGTGATGGCAATGAATCGTGGCCGTCGGGCCCGGGTCATCAGGTCGGCATGGGTGCGCTGCAATTCCGGGTTGTGGGTGAGTTCGATGATGGTTTCGTGAATCTGGTGATTCAGATCGAAGTACTCGTCCCGGCTGCGGCTCTCAAAAAACCTCACCATCATGTCGTGAAGATCGAGCAGATGCTGAAGTTCGGCCGGGCTTGCCTGGGTCGCCACCGTCTCGGCCGCGAGCCGCTCGAGTGAGGCAATGACCGCAAACAGGTGACGAATCGCCTGTGGCGATGGCTTGACGACGCGTGAGCCGCGATTGGCCTGCAGATCGACCAGGCCTTCGGCCGCAAGCACTTTCAGAGCCTCACGGATGGGCGTCTTGGAGACCCCGATCTGCTCGGACAGTCGCTTCTCGTCAATGCGCTCGCCCGCAACGAGGGCACCCGAAACGATCATGTCCCGAATCGTGTTGCGTGTCTGTTCATGGATGCCATGGCGGCGCTTGGCGGCGCCATCAACGAGGGTGTTTTCCATTGTGCTTACCTTCTGTGCATTCGCACCAAAATAATTCTTTTTGATCTTCTTCAGTGCGTAAAACGATCAAATTTAAGTGTTTACCCGTATTTTTTCAGCTTCTCAAGCAATGCAAATAATTATTCTGAAATAATTTTCACGTCATTGCACCCATCGCGTTTCCGCCACCCGAACCCACTCCGAGAGGTCATCATGCAATCGAAAAGAAGATTCCTGGTAACAACGACGCTTGCCGCAATGATCGGCGCGTCGTCGCTGATTGCCGCAGACTCGGCCAGCGCGCAGCAACGCCTGCGTGTGGCCAGCAATTTCCCAGTCGAACACACAGCAAGCAAGGCACTCGAGATCTTCAAGCAGGAACTCGAAGCCGCAACGAAAAACGAGTTGCAGGTCGATGTCTTCCCGGCCATGCAATTGGGCGGCGCCGGCGAGAACACGGATCAGATCCGTTCCGGAACCATCTTTGCAGCAATCACCTCGATTGCCTACTTCACCCGTATCGTTCCCGATTACGAGGCGGTGAGTCTGCCTTTCCTGTTCAAGTCCCGCGAGGTGGCGTTCCGCGTCATCGACGGCCCGGTGGGCAAGGTGCTGGACGACAAGATGGCGCAGCGTGGCCTGGTGAGTCTCGGATACGGCGAACTTGGTTTTCGGCATGTCACCAGCAGCAATCGGCCGATCAGGTCACTGGCCGATTTCAAGAACCTGAAGGTGCGTCTGCAGCCCAACGAGGTTCATCTCGAGACATTTCGTGCACTGGGTGCCAACCCGGTGGCGATGGATGTCAAGGAACTCTATTCCGCACTCCAGCAGGGAGTGCTCGATGGTCAGGAGAACCCCTACAACATCATCGTCACGCGCAAGTTCAACGAGGTCCAGAAGCATCTCAGTGATTCGGGGCACTTCTTCGATTTCGTCAATGCCGCGGCCAACAAGCGGGTGTTTGATGGTCTGAAACCGGACCATCAGAAGGCTGTGCGCGCAGCGATGCAAAAGGCGCTGGCCTGGCAGCGTGCCGAGGCCGCGAAGCTGGACAACGGCTATCGCGATCAGCTGATCAAGGCGGGCATGACCTTCACACCGATTTCGGATGCGGCACGCACCGAGATGCGCAAGGCCACCGAGAAGGTTGTCGATTCGATCAAGAAGCGTGTCGATCCCAAGACGATCGATATGGTGCTTGCGGAATCAAGCAAGTGATTCGGGCAAGCAAGTCAGACAAATGAGTGCAGTAAATAGGCGGATCTGCGTGTGAACACACTCTACAGACAGATTGTTCGGTGGGTGGACCAGGCATCCTACGCGGGCGTGGTCATCACCATGGCGGCCATGACGATTCTTGTCACGGCGCAGGTGGTGACCCGTTATCTGTTCGACTCGTCGATCGATTCCGCGGATGAGCTGTCCAGGCTTTTTTTCGTGTGGGCCATCTTCCTCTCGATACCGCATGGGGTACGTTTTGGAACCCATGTGGGGATCGATCTGCTGGTGGCGCGGCTCGGAAAGGCGAAACGGGATGCCGTATTCCGGCTGGTCTCGTGGCTGGGTGTGCTGCTGATGGGTGTCGTGACCTATGCCGCCTGGGTCGCAACGGTCGACAAGTGGCCTGAACTGATGCCCACCATCAACTTCACGGCGGCGGTTTACTACATTCCCGTGCTGATCTGTGCGGGCCACTCGCTCATGCATCTGCTGCTGCAGGCATTCGCGGGAGAGACATCAGTGGAAAGGGATGCATTTTGACCGCCATCGTGATTGGAATTTTTGCGGTCTTCGCCATTCTGGGCATGCCGCTATCGTTTGCTCTGGGTTTCTCCTCGGTGGCGGTCCTCTATCTCGAGAACTTCGAGCTGGTGGTGATGGCTCAGCGCATGCTGTATGCCGTCGACAACTTCCCGCTGATGGCGATTCCGCTCTTCATCCTCGCCGGTGAGTTGATGGTCAAAGCCGAGATGATGGAACGGCTGGTCAGCTTCTCGAACAGCCTTATCGGCAAGGTGCATGGCGGATTGGCACATGTCACCATTGTGTCCGGAATGATTCTTGCGGCGGTGAGTGGTGCGGCTGTGGCGTGCGCCAGCGCTCTTGGCAGCGCACTCGTGCCGGCATTGCGAAAGCACTACCCGGACGGCTATTCCAGCGCGGTGATCGCCTCGGCTGCCAATCTGGGGCCGGTCATTCCACCGTCCAATGCCATGATCGTCTATGCATTGATGGCGGGCAGTTCGGTCTCGGTGGGGGCGCTCTTCATCTCGGGAATCGTCCCCGGCATCATCCTGACGATCGGGTTCATGGGCATCGCCAGTTACATCTCCTGGAAGCGGAAGTATCCGCTGACGGGCCACACATTCTCGGCAGCCAACGCCTGGCATCAGTTGAAGCGGGCCTTCGTGATCGTGTTGATGCCCTTCATCGTGGTGGGCGGTATTGTGGGCGGCATTTTCACAGCGACCGAGGGTGCAGCCATCGCCGTGGCCTACTCGGCATTCGTTGGCTTTTTCATTACCCGCAAGTTGAAGGTGTCGGATCTGCCTCGTCTGCTTTTCCGCAGCGCGGTAACAGCGGCCATGGTGGGCGCGCTGATTGCCTTTGCCTCGGCCATGACATTCGTCTTTACCGTGGACATGGTGCCC
>CAYYDO010000159.1:0-4741 GCA_964470595.1 uncultured Burkholderiaceae bacterium
GCCCTTTACCCGGGATTTGTTGGTGAGCCGAGCAAGGTCGTTCTTGTGTGCATCGGAGTAGCTCACTTCGTCAATCAGGATGCCGCTTAGCCCCACTACCCGAATATCGCCATAGCCACTGGCGAGGAGCAATCGTGTTGTGGCTGTACCCGCTGCACCATCTCCGCAGACTACAACGGTTTGATCATGTGGATTCCGTCCCAGAACCTTGAGTGCATTGCTTAGTCCGGCAATCACAACTGTTGCGGTTCCGTACTGATCGTCGTGAATGATGGGGACACCGAGTTCCCGGACAGCACGACTCATGACGCTGAAGCACGAGGGGCTGGCTACATCTTCCAGATTGAAACCACCGTAGGTGGGCTCCAGCTGTCGCAGCAGGGTCACGAGTTCGTCGGGATTCCTTGTCGCGGCGCAAATCGGTGTGGCGTCGATACCCACCAACAGCTTGAACATGGATGCCTTGCCCTCCATGACAGGAAGGGCTGCACGTGGTCCCACCGCACCGAATCCGAGCACGGCTGTTCCGTCCGATACGACCGCCACCGAGTTGTCCCGCCCGGTCAGTTCCCCGAGGGCGTCATCTCGCTCCAGGATTGCCCGAACGAGGTATCCAACACCAGGTGTATACAACGCTGCAACATCTGACAGGTCGTTGGGGAAGACCTTGGGCAGAACCTCCAATTTTCCGGATCCAAGATAGGAGCGCTTAAGAATCTGAAATGCAGCCTGCCTTTCGGCTTCTCTGCGATCCATGATCAATATCCTCAAGAGGAGATGAAGTTTTGCGTCGTTTCCGGATCGAAGAGATGAAGTCGGTCTTCCAGAAATGCGAGGTTCACGCGACTGCCTGGCTGACAGTCGACATCCGCAGGTAACTCGATTGCCATGCGGAGTTCCGGGTGATCATCAAAACCGAGTTCCACCAGCTTGTCGGCGCCCAGCATCTGAATCAGATCGACATTGGCACTGAGCCCGGTTGCGGCTGCTCCCGAAATTGACATGTCCTGTGGGCGAACGCCAAGAACACATCTCTGGCCAGGACTCAGCTTCTGGTATTTCGGTGGCAGACGGCAAAGCTGGCGGGTATCGCCCGATGAATTCCGCAGGACAAGACTGTTTTCAGCAACTTCGACATTGCGGATGAAGTTCATTGGCGGGCTGCCGATGAACTCTGCAACGAACAGATTGTTCGGTCGCCGGAAAATCTCCATCGGTGTGCCGAATTGCTGAACCACGCCGCCGTCGAAAACGGCGATACGGTCCGACATGGACATCGCCTCGAGTTGATCATGCGTGACATAGATCGTGGTGACGCCGAGATCGACATGAAAACGCTTCAGCTCGCTGCGCATGGAGGTGCGCAGTTTCGCATCCAGATTACTGAGGGGTTCATCCATCAGAAAAATACCCGGTTTTCGTACCATCGCACGACCGAGTGCTACTCGCTGACGCTGCCCGCCGGAAAGCGCTTTGGGCTTTCGGTCGAGAAGCTTTTCAATTTCCAGCACTGTCGCCACTTCCGCTACTCTGGCGCTTATCTCCGGTTTGCTCATGCCCCGAAGCTTGAGCGCGTAGCCAAGATTTCCTGCCACATTCAGGTGCGGATACAAGGCGTAGCTTTGAAAGACCATGGCGATGTCCCGCTCGCGCGGCGAGAGCCCACTGATGGCCTGATCCTTGAAATAGATTTCGCCCTCTGTTGGGTCATCAAGTCCGGCGATGATCCGCAGCAGCGTCGTTTTTCCGCATCCGCTCGGGCCCACGAGGGTAATGAACTCCTTCTCGGCGAACTCGAGGTTGATACCTTTCAACACCTCGACTTTGCCGAACTGCTTGACGAGGTTCTCGATTCTGATCATGACGTGTTATCCCTTGACGGCGCCAGCGCCGAACCCTGCTACGAGATGCCGTTGCAGCAGCATGAAAAGCAGCGCCATCGGGACGGTCATCAGCACTGCTGAAGCCATCATCAGCCCCCAGTCCACGTGAACACCCTCGAAGAACAGCATGACGCCGACGGTGAGAGGGAGGTTTTCGATTGAATTCATGAACACACGCGCAAAAAGAAAATCATTCCAGGACACGATGATGGAAAAGATGCCTGCGGCGATGATTCCCGGGAAAGCCATGGGAAGAATGATGGTGAGGAACACACGCAGTCGACTGGCACCATCGATCATGGCGGCTTCCTCGAGTTCAATGGGAATGCCACGGAAAAATGCCCACAGCAACCACATGCAGAAAGGCAAGCTGATCGATACATACCCGAGAACGAGGCTCCAGAGCGAGTCAGTCAGTCCGAGCTCGACCATGATCATGAACAGCGGAAAAACCAGAATGATCGATGGGACCATATAGCCCAGAAGACTTGCGTAGGGAACGATCTTGCGTCCCCGATAGCGGAAACGCGTGATGCTGTATGCCGCTAGCGTGCTGATGATCAAGCTGATGACGGTACTGAAGAAGCTGACGATCAGGCTGTTGACAAACCATCCCACAAAGTACTGGGGTGGTGTGGCATTTGCCTTGTAGTTCGCGTCGGCAGAGAAGTACTGGGCCTTCCCGGTGATCAGATGCTGATAGTTCTCCAGGGTGATCGTCTTCGGAATGATGGTGGGCGGTGTCGCACTGAGTTCGCTTTTCGGTTTCAGGGATGTGCTCATGGCCCAAATGAGCGGGAAGCAGATGAGAAAGCTGATGCAGGCCAACACCAGAAAGTGAGCGATATTGGCGAGACGAGAGGATTTGTTGAAATGCCTGGCCATGGTGGTGATCAGTCCTCGTCGAACCGGAACAGTTTCAGGTAGACGAGGCTACCCACGAACAACAGGAACATCATCACCACACCGGTAGCTGCGCCAACACCCATCTTCAGATTGGCAATGCTTTGTTCGAATGAGTAAATCGCAAGGTTGAATGTGGAGGTGCCTGGGCCACCCCGCGTGAGCAGATAGATTTCCTCGAATTTGTTGAAGGTCCAGATGGTGCGAAACACCACAACTACCGCCAGAACTTCTGCGAGTTGCGGAAGCGTGATGTCAAAAAAACGGCGAATCGTCCCGGCGCCGTCAATCTTTGCGGCATCGTAGAGTTCGAGGGGAATCGTCTGCAGACGCGCCAGCACGCAAATGGTGACAAAGGGTGTGTACTTCCAGACATTGAGCAGAATGGTTGACCACATGGCCATTCCGGGGCTGGAGAGCCAGTAGATATCGGCAGAGATGACACCGGTTTGTTTGAGTGTCTGGTTCACGATGCCGATCTCAGGGTTCAGCATCCATTGCCAGCAGAGCGCGATAACGACGGTCGGGACAATATAGGGAAAGAGGAGAAGACCGCGGAAGAACGAAATACCTGTTAGCGTCCGATGCAACAGGAGTCCCAGGCCCACACCGAGAACGGTTTGTAACAGCACGGAGAAGAAAGTCCAGTACAGGGCGTTTGCGAACGACACCCAGAACAGGCGGTCTGCGAAGATGAATTCGAAATTGGCGAGACCGGCAAACCGATTTCCCTCGGGCATCAGGGGATTGATGTACATCAGCGACATCCGCGCCGCATCAACGACGGGATACAGCATGAATACGATTCCCGCCAGGACAAACGGAAGGACGAACAGCAGTCCGATCCGGTTGTCCTTGACTCGCCAGTGCGTCATGCGTCAGTCGCTTACATCACCAGGGCGATGTGTTCCTTGCGAACGGCGTCAAGCTGCTTGGCTCCCCACTTGACGGCATCTGCCGGTTTCCAGTTTTCAAGAGCCACCTTCTGGACCGTCTCGGCAAGAATGGAGCGGCCGTGCACGATTCCCGCAAGCGGATTTACCCCCTTTAGAAGTTCATTTGCAGTGCTGCTCGAGTGTTTGAGAGAGTCAGCGTAGTACGTCATCACGGTGCGTCGCTTGGTCTCGAAGAATGGATGCTTTGGAAACTCTGGGTCTGTGAGGACATCCTTGTAGACGGGCGACACATTCGGTACGAGCGAGTGGCAGTATCGAACCAGCCATTTCTTGCTGGTCTGATAGTAGGCGAGAGCTGCTTTGACTTCCTGCGTGTATGGGTTATTTGATTTCGGGATACACCAGCCCTGAAAGTCGTTCCAGTTCGAGCGATTCCCTGTCTTCGGGTGGCGAACATGATTGAACGATTCGATGTTCTTGAATACGTCCTTGTTCTCATCGAATGCCCGACCATAAGGGCGACCCCAGTAGAACGCCATCGCAGCTTTACCGGTCACGATGGAGTCGGTTACCTCCAGAAAGCCCGAACTTACCGCAGCCTTCGGCATGTAAGCCTGAAGCTCCTTCAGGTAGGTAAGCGCCTCGACGGTCTCCGGGCTGTCGAATACAACTTCGAACTGATTGGCCGGGTCAAACATGCGCCCACCGGCGGCATGCATCAGGGCTGCAAAGTGATAGTCCGTGCACAGGTTGCGTCCGAGGGCGAGTGAACTGCCGGCCATATCCTTCTTCTTCTCGGAGATGGTTTTGGCGGCACGCAGCAGGTCGTTCCAGTCCCATTTGTCGGGATCCCCCAGACCCAGTTCGCCGATGACATCAGTTCGAACGATCAGGAGGTGAGGTTGATGATGCCCCGGGACGACAAACTGCTTGCCTTTCCATGCGCCCCAGTACTCCCACTTTGCGCCATCGACCAGTCGGTTCTTTCCTATTTTGGTCACGACGTCGTCAACTGGTTCAAGGAGACCCTGAGCCATCAGTTGCATCGCGATTGGAGAC
>CAYYDO010000160.1:0-4733 GCA_964470595.1 uncultured Burkholderiaceae bacterium
GCGAGAAGGGCACGGTTTCCCGGATGCTTCCCGAGGAAGTCGAGGGTGGCCGGCACGGTGACGGAAAGACCGATGTCGCCGCCCATGCAATCGACGGCGACACAGACTCCCGGGGACTGCAAATCAGGCAACGGCTTTCGTTTTAACGACTTTTCTGCCCTTGTAATGACCCGAGGGACTGATGTGGTGACGCAGGTGAATCTCACCCGTGGTCGGCTCGACTGCGGTCGGGGGTGTCGTCAGGAAATCGTGCGATCGGTGCATGCCGCGCTTGGACGGCGACTTCTTGTTTTGCTGAACGGCCATGTCTGGACTCCGGAAAACCCGCGATTGTAGTCCATTTCAGTGGGTCATGGCTTCTTCAGCAAGGCTTTCAATCCGGCAAAGGGATGAGGCTGCTCATCGTCCTTCGGGGATATTGCTGCGTCACTATTTTCGAGTGCCGCACCAGCCGGAAGCGCACAGTCCACATGCATCGGCGCCATCGGAATGCCCAGCAGAAGTTCGTCTTCGAGAAGATCCCGCAGGGACTGCCGATCCTCGGGGGATATCGCATCGACCTCGTCCTCGGCAGAGATATCCCCCTCGCTGCCCTGATCCGCGGCCTGAAAGGCATCCGCCTCGGCCGCCGAGGACAGGAACACGAAACCCCGAACCGTCTCGAGCGCAATGATCACCGGTTCAAGACATCGCTCACAGGCCAGGCTGAGCCGGGCTGACGTCTCGAGCCGCCAGATCCGGTGACCCCTGAGCAGTCCGGGCGATTCAGTCCGGGCAGACAAACGCCAGCGAATGGGGCCCTCCAGCCCAGCCTCCTCGGCCAGCCGCGGCATGGCGGCGAGGTCGCAGGCGCCCTCTGCCGGAAGATGTCCGACCTGAAGATGCCGCTCCAAAGCTTCGGCCGACAGCGATTGATTCCAATCGAAACCCGGATCCGGACGGTCATTCACACCGCGCTTCATAATGGCCTCCACCCGCCCGCGGGTTCACCTGAGCCCGAAACCCGACTGCCCTCCCCTGCGAGCCCCCTGCCATGCACCCTCCCATCATCCTCGCCTCCTCGAGCCCTTATCGGCGCGAACTTCTGGCCCGTCTGGGCCTGGAGTTCGGTGTTGACGCCACCGGCGTGGATGAAACGCCACTGCCGGGGGAGTCCTTTGCGGAGACCGCTCGTCGACTGGCGCGGCTGAAGGCCCTGGCGGTGGCTCAGCGACGGCCGCAGGCCATCGTGATTGGCTCCGATCAGGTCGCGTCCTGCGATGGTGTGCGGCTCGACAAACCCGTGACAGCGGAGGTCGCGATGGCGCAATTGCGCCGACAGCGCGGCCGCGTAACGGAATTTCACACCGCCGTGTGCGTTGCTGAGCCCGGAGGGCAGACGGTTCATGAGACCGTGGTCACCACCAGGGTGAAAATGCGTGACGCCAGGGAACTGACCGACGCGCGTCTGGCGGAATACCTCCGACGGGAGTCGGCGCTGGACTGCGCCGGCTCTGCCAAATCGGAGGGGCTTGGAATTGCCCTGATGGCCTCCATCGAGGGACCCGATCCCACAGCGCTGATCGGATTGCCGCTCATTGCGTTGACCGGCCTGCTGGCGATGGCCGGCGCCGACCCCCTGCACTCGGGGAACGACACGGACCTCCATGCTGACGGTCATCTGTGACAGGCTCAGTGGATGGACCAGCGGGTCATCGCCCGCGCCATCGCATCCCCGGCTGCAGCCCCGAAGCGTCGGGTCAATCTGTCCGCGAGACTGGGCTGCAGGGTGTAATCCACCACGACTTCGGCCTTGATGACGTCGCGTGCCACAGTGTCCACCGACCCGAGACCATCCGCCAGCCCGAGCTCGACGCTGCGAGCGCCGGTCCAGATCATCCCGGAGAACACCTCGGGCGAGGAGCGCAACCGCTCCCCCCGGCCCTGGCGAACCGCATCGATGAACTGCTGATGGACCTCATCGAGCATGCGCTGAACCAGCACCCGCTGCTTGGGATCGACGGGCAGGAACGGATCGAGCATGGCCTTGTTCTCTCCGGCAGTGAGAAGCCGGCGCTCCACGCCAATCTTTCGCATCGCTTCGGTGAAACCGAAGCCATCCATGCGCACGCCAATCGAGCCCAGAAGGCTGGCCTTGTCGACATAGATCGAATCGGCAGCAACAGCCACGTAGTAACCGCCAGAGGCTGCCATGTCCTCGACCACGGCAATCACCGGCTTGTCCTTGTGCTCGCCTTTCAGACGACGGATCTCATCGAAGATGATGCCCGACTGAACCGGACTGCCGCCCGGACTGTTGATGCGCAGGATCACCCCGGCGGCATGGGTATTGGCAAACGCCTCGCGCAGTGATTCGTTGATGATGTCGGCGCTGGCATCCCCCTCGCTGTCGATGGTCCCGCTGACCTCGATCAGCGCCGTGTGGCGCGAGGTCGGGTGAGGCACCGAGGCACCCCCGCCCATGTAGGAAAACGCAATCGCAGCCACCACGAGTGCGACCGTGACGGCCCGCCAGATGTTGGCCCAGCGCCGCGACCGGCGCTGCTCCTCCACATGTGCCAGAAGAATCTTCTCGATCAGTTCCTTGTCCATTGCACGATCCATTCCTCGAGTTCGATGACCGAATGCACACAGCCCGCCGGTTCGGCACTGCGGAGTTCATGCACCGGGTGCGCACCATAGGACACCGCGACACAGGCCGCCCCCGCAGAGTGCGCCATCAAAATATCATGCGTGGTGTCGCCGATCACCAGAGCCCGCCGGGGGTCGACGTCCAGAGTACGACAGATTTCGAGCACCATGGTCGGTGCCGGTTTGGGATCTGATTCATCTGCGCATCGGGACGTCCGAAAGAAATGCCGTGTTCCGGTCGTCGTGAACGAACGCTCAAGCCCGATGCGCGACTTTCCGGTTGCGACCGCCAGGGGCAGCCGGGTGGCCGACAAACGCGAGAGCAGTTCGGTCATCCCGGGGAAAGGCTGCAGCAGATGGTCGCGCGCAAGGTAGTAGTGCCGGAACCTCTCGAGCAGCTGCGCTGCCTGGGCATCCGACAGACCGGGCGCCAGGTAGTCAAACGCATCCCGCAGGCCCAGACCGATCACATGACTGGCGCGCTGCTCGGACGGCATGTCCAGACCGATATCGACAAAGGCCCGCTGTATGGAATCCGTGATGGCAGGTGTGGAATTGATGACCGTGCCATCCCAGTCGAAGATGATCAACTCCACCCCGTCGCGCATCGGCGTCACGCTGGATCCGGTCGTCATGGCAGACGCAGCCCGAACGCGCTCAGGCCGGCAAGGAAGGCCGCATCCGGCTCAGCCTCGAGCGACAGGGGAGTGCCCTGACGGGGATGACGGAAACGCAGACGCCAGGCATGCAGAAACATCCTGCCTCCGGCAGGGTCGCCGGAGGCCTGGGTCGATGCGGAGTCCGACCGCCAGCGGGCATCGCGATCACGGTCGCCATATTTGGGATCGCCGACGATCGGACACCCCCTGGAGACCAGATGAACGCGCAATTGATGGGTTCGCCCGGTGACCGGCTCGCACAGAAGAAGCGACACCGGCCCCAGTGAAGGGTGCGCGATGTGTCCGAGCCGTCGAACCCGGGTCATCGCGGCCTGCCCCCCCTCCTCGACCCGAACCCATCTCTCCCCCTGGGCATTGACCCATTTGTGCAGGGGCGCATCGATCACGGTCTGCGCGCACCCCAGATCCCCCCATACGAGGGCGAGGTACTGCTTGCGCATCTCCCCTTCGCGCAGTTGGCGATGCAGTTCGGTCAGTGCAGCGCGACGACGCGCGAGCAGGATCAGGCCGGAGGTCTCCCGATCGAGCCGGTGCACCAGTTCAAGAAACGGTGCTGCAGCACCCGGGGCGGGAGTCTGCGGGAGTTCCCGCGACTGCCTGAGCGCCTCGATGAGTCCAAGCTTGACGCCGCTGCCGCCATGGACCGCGAGACCCGGGGGTTTGCTGACGGCAAGCACATCCCCGTCGTCGAAGACCACGCCAATCGACGCCGCGATGGACCGGGCCAGACGGGGGGCCGGACTACCCTGGCCGGGGGCCGGAAGCCCCGGGGGCATCGACACGGACATCCGCACAGGGGGAATGCGCAGGCGATCCTCGGCCTGTAATCGGTAATCGCTCGATGCCCGCGCACCGTTGACCCGGACCTCTCCTGTTCGGAGCATCTTGTAGATGCGGGTCTTGGGAACGCCACGCAGCCTGGCAAGGAGAAAATTGTCGATCCTCTGTCCGGCGTGATCGTCGGGGACAACCCAATACTCGACGCCCCGATGCCCACCCGAAGCCCCGCTGGCGGGTTCGCCACTGCAATGGGGTGGGTGAATGGGGGACATCCTGGGTTTCAAGGGTATACTGAAATGAGTAGAGATGATTTCCGATTGACCGTCGTGCCCCGTGCAGACACCGATTCAGGCCCGGCCTGCGTCGATTGTCCCTCCAGAGGTCGTGATGCGGCGCCGATCGATGCCTCTGCACCGTTACGCATTGGGCGTACCGGATTGTATTTGACCGCGGAGCGCCCCGTCGCGCGGCCCGGCAAACGAGATTGATGATCACAACCGATCTGGTGCTGTTTCACCTGAAAAGGCTACTGGGCCTCGTGGCGACGCATGTCGTCCCTTCCCGGAACATGCTGCGACTGCGGTCGCCGGAGTTCCTCGCGCCCTGCGTCTCGGAAAATCTCATCACACCTTCATGGTTCAT
>CAYYDO010000161.1:0-4733 GCA_964470595.1 uncultured Burkholderiaceae bacterium
GGCATCGGCATCGGCATCGGCATCGATATCGGCACCGCCGACGCCGACGGCCGCGCGTGCCGTGCGTACATCATCCGAGCGTGTGGAACCGGCCGCGCGTGGCGACGAGCGCGCCCACGCCGAGTCGCCCATGCCATCGGTATCGCTGACCCCCGAGCAATGGCCGACACTTGCCCGAAGTCTTCGACTCTCGGGTCTGGTCGGGCAGTTTGCCCAGCAGGCCGAGCTGATCTCCTGCGACGATCAGGGCCGCGCTGTAAATTGCCGGTTCAGGGTGGCGATCCCGGCGCTTGCGGAGCAGGCCGTGCTCTCGCGGGCGCAGGAGGCCCTCGCAGCGCACTTTGGCAAACCCTGTCGCGTGGATATCGAGTTGGGTGCACCAGGAGCTGTCACGGCTGCCGCTCAGGACGCGCGCGCTGCCGCCCAGGCGCAGGCGAGCGCGGAGGCGACGATTCAGGCCGACCCTGTGGTGCAATCCATACTTCAGGATTTCGGGGGACGCATCGTGCCCGGATCCATACGATCCACCAGGAAAGGAAATACACCATGATGAAAGGTCAGATCGCCGGGCTGATGCGACAGGCCCAGCAAATGCAGGACAAGATGAAGCAGGTTCAGGACAGTCTGGCCCAGGAAACGGTCGAGGGGCAGGCGGGAGCCGGACTCGTGAAGATCATCATGACCTGCAAGAACCAGGTGACTTCGGTTCAGATCGATGCCGGCCTGATGTCGGGCGATGCGGATGATCGGGAGACACTGCAGGACCTCCTGATGGCGGCATTCAATGATGCGGCGGCAAAGGCCGATCAGGTGACCCAGCAGCGCATGTCGGCCGTGACCGCAGGGCTCCCCCTGCCGCCCGGCATGAAGCTTTTCTGACGCGCTTGCCTGCCGCGGAATGTTGTGACTCAGTTTGATGCCGTAACGGTTCCCCACGCGCTGCGGGCGCTGACCGAGGCGCTCCGGCGGCTTCCTGGTGTCGGGCCCAAGACGGCCCAGCGCATGGCATTGCATCTGCTGCAGCACGACCGCGAGGGTGCCCGTATACTCGGCGAAGCCGTGACGGCTGCGCTTTCGGCGATACGTCACTGCGCCCGCTGCAACACCTTCACAGAGGACAATCTGTGCGAGTTGTGCGCCGATCCGCTTCGCGATGTCACCCAGCTGTGCATTGTCGAATCCCCAGCAGACCTTCTGGCCATCGAGCAGAGTCAGGCGTGGCGAGGCGTGTATTTCGTCCTCATGGGACGGATATCGCCACTCGACGGCGTCGGACCCAAGGAGATTCACCTCGATCGGCTGCTCGCCAGGATTGCGGCGGACGACATACGTGAAATTGTGATTGCCACCAATTTCACGCCGGAGGGTGAGGCGACAGCGCACGCCATCGAGACGCTGCTGCAGGCGCGTGGTCTCGATGAAGGACGCCGCGTGGCGCGGCTTGCCCGGGGAGTACCCGCCGGCGGCGAGCTTGAATACATCGATCTGGGAACCATTGCGCAGGCCATGCGCGACAGGAGAAGGTTATGACCATTGCCCTCTGGTGTCTGTTGATTACTGGTTTGCTCCCCATCATTTGTGCCGGAATATCCAAGTGGGGAGCCTCCGATTACGACAACCGTTATCCCCGCGAGTGGCTGGCGCGTCAGGAGGGCCACCGCCGACGCGCCAATGCGGCACAGCAGAACAGTTGGGAGGCGTTTCTCTGGTTTGCTGTCGCTGTGCTCGTGGCGATGCAGACCGGGGCCGATCCGTCCTGGATCGACAGCCTCGCTGTCTTTTTCGTACTCTGTCGCGGGCTCTACATCGTGTTCTACGTGGCCGATCGTTCGACATTGCGCAGTCTTGCCTGGCTCGCGGGTCTCGTCACGACGCTGACCATTTTTGCCGCTGGGACATAACCCGTATAATTCCAAAAATTCCCAGGAGCACCTCTTGTTGTTTTGCCAGTCTTCGACCGTGGCACCGGCTTTGCTTGCGCTCGCCGACGGCTCGGTCTTTCACGGACAGTCGATCGGGGCTGCAGGTCAGACGGTAGGGGAAGTTGTCTTCAACACTTCCATGACCGGTTATCAGGAAATCATCACCGATCCCAGTTACAGCCGTCAGATCGTGACGCTCACCTACCCGCACATCGGGAATGTGGGCACCAACCCCGACGATGACGAGTCCTCACGTTGCCACGCTGCCGGATTGGTCATACGTGACCTCTCGGCGGTCGTATCGAGTTTTCGTTCGCACAGAAGCCTCAGCGATGCGCTTGCATCGGCGGGCATCGTTGGAATTGCAGGCATCGATACCCGCCGCCTCACGCGCATCCTCCGCGAAAAGGGTGCCCAGAGCGGCGCCATCGTAGCGGGCCATCCGGGCGACGTTCTCGACCCTGGCACAGCCCTTCGTGCAGCGCAGGGCTTTCCCGGCCTGGTCGGAATGGACCTCGCGCAGCATGTTTCCACCGCTGCACCTTACGAGTGGACACAAGGCAGCTGGCAACTGGGTCAGAGTCACGCACAGGCCTCCGCATTCCCCTGGCATGTGGTTGCACTCGATTTTGGTGTCAAGCGAAACATCCTGCGCATGCTGGCCGATCGCGGTTGCAAGGTCACGGTCATGCCAGCCACCGCCACCTTTGAGCAGATCATGGCGCACAGGCCTCACGGCCTGTTCCTCAGCAACGGCCCCGGCGATCCCGAACCATGCGACTACGCGATCGCGGCTGCGCGCGCGGCCATGCAGGCCGGGCTGCCCACTTTTGGCATCTGCCTGGGTCACCAGATCATGGCGCTCGCCTCGGGCGCGCGCACCTTCAAGATGAAGTTCGGCCACCACGGCGCCAACCACCCGGTGAAGGACCTCGACAGCGGGCGCGTGAGCATCACGAGCCAGAACCACGGCTTTGCCGTTGATCCACAGACCATTCCCCCGCACCTGAGGGTCACCCACCTCTCGCTGTTTGATCAATCGATTCAGGGCCTCGCGCGCACCGATGTTCCTGCGTTCTGTTTCCAGGGGCATCCCGAGGCCAGTCCCGGCCCGAGAGACATCGGGCCGTTGTTCGATCGCTTCATTACCCTGATGGAGTCTGCACGTGCCTAAGCGCTCCGACATCCACAGCGTTCTGATCATTGGCGCCGGTCCGATTGTCATCGGTCAGGCCTGCGAATTCGATTACTCCGGAGCCCAGGCCTGCAAGGCCCTGAAGGAAGAGGGCTATCGCGTCATTCTGGTCAACAGCAATCCTGCGACCATCATGACCGATCCCGAGACCGCCGATGTCACGTACATCGAACCGATTACATGGCAGGTGGTGGCGAGGATCATCGAAAAGGAAAAGCCGGATGCCCTTCTCCCCACCATGGGCGGACAGACGGCACTCAACTGCGCCCTCGATCTGCATCGCAATGGGGTGCTCGATCGCTTCGGGGTCGAATTGATCGGGGCCAGGGAGGAGGCGATCGAGAAAGCCGAGGACCGGCTCAAGTTCAAGCAGGCCATGACCAGCATCGGACTCGACTCGGCAAAGTCGGGTATTGCCCACTCGCTCGAAGAGGCGTGGTCGGTCCAGCGAGAGATCGGACAGGTCACCGGGGGAAGCGGATTTCCCCTTGTCATCCGGCCCAGCTTCACATTGGGCGGTACCGGCGGGGGCATTGCCTACAACGCCGAGGAGTTCGAGACCATCTGCAAGAGGGGGCTTGAGGCATCACCCACATCGGAACTCCTGATCGAGGAATCCCTGATCGGGTGGAAAGAATATGAAATGGAGGTTGTCCGGGATCGGGCTGACAACTGCATCATCGTATGCTCCATCGAGAACCTCGATCCCATGGGTATTCACACCGGGGATTCGATTACGGTGGCACCCGCCCAGACACTCACCGACAAGGAATACCAGATCATGCGGGACGCATCGATCGCCATCCTGCGCGAGATCGGTGTGGATACGGGCGGCTCCAATGTCCAGTTTGCGGTTCATCCGGCCACCGGTCGTCTGATCGTGATCGAGATGAATCCCAGGGTGTCACGTTCATCGGCACTCGCCTCCAAAGCGACCGGTTTTCCGATTGCCAAGGTGGCTGCCAAGCTTGCTGTGGGCTACACGCTCGATGAACTGCGCAATGACATCACGGGCGGCGCCACGCCGGCATCTTTCGAGCCCTCCATTGATTACGTCGTCACCAAGGTGCCGCGGTTTGCTTTCGAGAAATTCCCACTGGCCGACGCACACCTCACCACCCAGATGAAATCGGTGGGTGAAGTCATGGCGATCGGTCGTACCTTTCAGGAGTCCTTCCAGAAAGCGTTGCGCGGCCTTGAGGTTGGCGTCGATGGCATGAATCAGAAGACCACCGATCGCGAACGCATCGAGGAGGAGCTCGGCGAACCGGGTCCGGAACGAATCTGGTACGTGGGCGATGCCTTTGCCCAGGGGTTCTCCGTGGCCGAGGTCCACCAGTTGACCCATATCGATCCATGGTTTCTGGTGCAGATCAAGGACATCATCGATATCGAACTCGAACTCGACAAACGCACGCTTGCCGATCTCGATGCCACAACGCTGCGCGCACTCAAGCGCAAGGGTTTCTCCGATCGCCGGCTGGCCTACCTGCTCGACACCACCGAGGGCGAGGTGCGCAAGCTGAGGCACACCCTTCATGTGAGACCGGTGTACAAGCGGGTCGATACCTGCGCTGCCGAGTTCTCGACGTCAACATCGTATTTCTACTCCACCT
>CAYYDO010000162.1:0-586 GCA_964470595.1 uncultured Burkholderiaceae bacterium
GCCATGAAAATCGCCTGACTCGAAACGCTGCTTGGCCTGCTGGGCGTTGTAGCGAAACAGGGCGTAGTGACGATCGAAACCGCCAAGGATGGTTTTCGCCGCCGCCATAGGCTGACCCATGTCGATGCTCCCTTTCCGAGTCACGTCACCCGGATTATCGGGCGAGAACAAACCCCTGGACGGTCTGCGAACGCGTTCGCGCAATGCTCATCAGAATGCCGGCTCCGAAGCCGAGCGTGACCATGGCCGTCCCCCCATAGGACATCCAGGGCAGGGGTACACCCACCACCGGAAGGATGCCGGAGACCATGCCCATATTGACGAAAGCGTAATTGAAAATGGTGAGCGAAATGGCACCCGCCAGGAGGCGGGAGAAGACGGTCGGAGCGCCAATCGCGATCCACAGGCCGCGCAGGATCAGACCCGCGTACAAGGCCAGAAGCAGGCCGTTGCCGAGCAGGCCGAACTCCTCGGAATACGCGGCGAACACGAAATCCGTGGTGCGTTCAGGAATGAATTCAAGGTGGGTCTGGGTTCCCTGCATCCAGCCTTTGCCAAAAATTCCACCAGAGCCGACTGCGATCAC
>CAYYDO010000162.1:596-4722 GCA_964470595.1 uncultured Burkholderiaceae bacterium
ATTGACGGAGGGATTGGTGAACTGGTGGCCGTCGGTGGGCGCGATCGGGCCGGAGGGCACGGCGGTGAAGGCGGCCCATGAACCGTCAGGCTTCCGACTGCTGGCCCAGCGGATCACGCATCGGATCGATGAGGGTGCAGACACGCTGCCGCTGATACTCGTGGAGGCCAGGCCAGCGAATGCCGTCGGCGCAGGCGGCATCGCCGAAAATGATCAGGCCGATCACCAGCACCGCGAGAAGGCCCAGGGCAGCAAACACCAGACGCCAGGAGATGCCGGCGAAAAACAGAACGAAAAGTCCCGCCGTACAGACCAGAATGGCCGTACCCAGATCCGGCTGAGCCAGGATGAAACCCGTCGGGATCGCCAGAACGAGCAGGGCAAGGGTCCACTGACGGACCGTTCGAAGACCATCGTAACGATGAACGAGCCAGGCCAGCATCATGGGCATGGCAATCTTCATCAGTTCCGACGGCTGAATCCTGGTCACGCCAATGTTCAACCAGCGACGGGCGCCCTTGGAGACATCGCCCACCAGGGCGACAGCGATGAGCAGAAGGACCCCGAAAACAAAAAGCGGCAGGGCGATGCGCTCGAACTGACCGGGAGTGATGTGTGCCACCACCCACATGATGAGGACCGCAATGCCGAGGTTGCGGATATGCCCGAGAAATCGACCGTCGAAGTCGTAACCTGCGCTGAACTGGATCAGGCAGGACACGGTGGCGATCCCCAGAAAAAGACTCATGAACGGCGCATCGAGCACCGCGACGAGCGGCCGGACTCGCATCCACAGGCCAACCCAGCCCTTCGGAAGAATCTCACTGGACACGGGCGGCTCCCTTGTCGGTGAGCAGGTAATCGAAGACCTGCCGCGCAATCGGGGCAGCGGCGGCAGAACCAAAGCCGCCGTTTTCCACGATCAGCGCCAAGGCCACCTTGGGCTTGTCTGCCGGGGCAAACGCCATGTAGAGGGAGTGATCGCGATGGCGCTCGGCAATGCGTGACGCGACATATTTCTCGTTCTGTCCAATGCTCACCACCTGGGCCGTTCCGGTCTTGCCTGCCGCCTGATACGGTGCGCCCGCAAAGACCCGCGCTCCGGTGCCGAAACGATTGACATCCACCATCGCATCGATCACCAGATCAAGGGCCTTGTCATCAACCTCCACGCGCCGGAGCACCTCTGGCTCGGTCTTCACCACCTCCCCGGTGTTCGGATCCTCGATCGCCTGAACCAGTCGCGGCTTCATGATGACGCCACGGTTGGCGAGCCCCGCCGTGGCAACTGCAAGCTGAAGGATGGAAAACGAGTTGTAGCCCTGACCAATGCCGATCGACATGTTCTCGCCCGGATGCCATGGCTGCTTGAAGCGCTCCAGTTTCCATTGCGAGGAAGGCAGAATGCCGGCCGTCTCACCCTGCAGATCAATACCCGTCCGCTGTCCAAAGCCCCAGGGCGAAATATGCTTGTGGATCATGTCCACACCCATATCGCGGGCCAGGATGTAGTAGTAGGTATCGCTGGACACCACGATGGACTTCTTCAGATCGACGATGCCATTTCCCTCGGGTTTGCTGTCACGGAACTTGTGATTGCCGAACATGAAGTAGCCCGGATCGTTGATCGTATCCTCGGGTTTGCGCATGCCCGAGGCCAGTGCCGCCATCGCCATGAAGGGCTTGTAGGTCGAACCCGGCGGATAGGTGCCCCGCAGTGGGCGATTCAACAGCGGCTTGTCCGGGGAGTTGTTGAGGGCATCCCAGGTGGTTGAATCGATGCCGTCGATGAAAAGCGCCGGATTGAAATTGGGCATCGACACGAATGCCAGCACTTCTCCCGTATCGGGGGCCAGCGCCACCAGCGCACCGCGACGCTTGCCGTAGGCATGTTCGATCAGCAACTGGAGTTCGCCATCGACGGACAGTCGCAGATTCTTTCCTGCCACTGGCAGCCGTCGGGCAAGACTGCGCACCATGCGCCCTGCCGCAGTGATCTCCATGCGGTCGAAACCCGTCTGTCCGCGCAGATCGGCCTCGTAAGCCTGCTCCAGCCCGAGTTTGCCGATATGAGACGTGCCAAAGTACACCGAGGCCATGTCATTGGCCTCGATCTTTTCGCGATCTGTCTTCGAGATGCGTCCGATATGCCCGAGCAGATGCGAGGAGGAATCGCCATGCGGGTAGTAACGCATGCTGCGCACATTGACCGACACGCCGGGAAGACGATGCAGATGCACCGCGAGTCGCGCCACTTCGGCATCGTTCAGCGTGGGTCGCAAAGGAATCGAGTCGAACTTGCGCAACTCGTTTTTCAATCGACGGAAGCGGCGCAGGTCGAGATCGTCAATATGGATCTGGGAGGCCAGAAAAGCCAGCGTCTGCTCCAGATCGGGAACCTTGTGAGGTTCGATCTCCAGCGCGAAGGCCGACGTATTGCGCGCGATGATGTTGCCGTGGCGATCAAAGATTTCACCGCGTGGGGCCTGCACCGGCAGCAGTGCCACCCGGTTGTCTTCCGACATGGCATGAAAATCGTAGTAACGCCACACCTGCAGATACACGAAACGCAACAGCAGGAGCGCGAACGCCACCAGCACCAGCACCGCCATGAAGGAGACACGCAGCCTGAAATCGCCGGATTCGTTGGAGCGGAACTCGTTCATGGCTCGCGCGGCCTCAGCGGCCGATCGCCGCAGTGGAACTCAGTGGCCGGTTCAGGCGCTCCATCATCCAGCCCGTCAGGGGAATCCACAACAACGCCGTCAGCACAGGGGACACGAAATAGGTCCAGCTGGGACCGACACCTGTCATGAACAGGTGCACGACGATCACCACCAGGTTTGCGAGCAGAAACAAGGGCAGCAACTGGAGTGCCTGTCCGGCAATCGAATACCACAGCAGGCGCCGATGCAGGGCAATGGCGCCGTATGAGAGCACCGAATAGGCCAGCGCATGCTGACCGAGCAACGCGCCCGAATGCACATCCATGACAACGCCCAGCAACCAGGCCAGTGCGATTCCGACCCGTCGCGGTTGAAACACATTCCAGAACACCAGCACCAGCGCGAGAAAGTCGGGCACCAGCCATCCTCCCCAGGGCAGCATCTCAAGCACCAGCGCAATGATGAAGGAAGCAGTGATCATGCCTGTCGACGGGGTTCGTCCCAGCATCACCCGCTTCATCGGGAACCTCCCTTGCGCGTGGGCACATGCTGCTCCAGCTCGCGGGGTGCCGGCGGAATCAGCTCCTGATCCACGAGTATCACCAGCACGTGCGAGAGGGTGCCGACCGGAGCCACGGGTACGGCCGAGACAATCGGAAACTGTCCACCACCCGCACGCTCGACACGACTGATCCGAGCCACCGGCAAACCGCTGGGGTAGAGCCCGTCGAGGCCGGATGTCATGATGACGTCGCCGACTTCCACCTCGGCATTGATGTTGAGGTATTTCAGGTCGACCTGCTGCCCGTCGCCGGCTCCGCTGGCCACGGTGCGCAGTCCCGATCGGGGCAGGCTGATCGGGATCATGATCGAGGAGTCGGTCACCAGGGAAACCTCCGAGGTGATGGGCGATACCCGCACCACCTGCCCGACCACACCCATCGCATTGATCACCGGATGTCCGGTTGCCACGCCATGCTGACTGCCGCGATCGATCACCACGCGGTTGCTGAACGCATCCCGCGTCTCGTGACTGATCTGGGCCACCACGGTCTTGCTGCGCATCGACGGACGCAGGTCGAGCAGTGCGCGCAGGCTCTGGTTCTCGGCCTGCAGCGCTTCGAGCTTGAGCAGGCGGTCCGCATTTTCCGCCTCGCGCTGCTCGAGTACGCTGCGGCGGTCCACCACATCAGAGATCACCGAGCCGTAGCGCGCCACCCAGAGGAACGCATCCCGGGGCAGCATGAGAATCTGTTCCACCGGATACAGCACGATGGCCATTCCCTGACGCAGGGGTTTGAGCATTCCGAAGTGCAGGTCGGCATACAGCATGCCTGCCGCAGCAATGACCGCAATCAGGAGGCGGAGTCGGGCGGAGAGGCCTTGGTTGAAGAGTGGCGGAGGGCTCTGCGAGAGGGCCATATCAGAGGCCGGGGGGCCATTTACTCGTGCGCAAAGAC
>CAYYDO010000163.1:0-4703 GCA_964470595.1 uncultured Burkholderiaceae bacterium
GTGTTCAGGACGAGCGACGCGATATGCTTCTGCAGCCGTGCCTGGAGTGCGTTGAAAAGGATGGCGCCGACAGCATCATCCTCAGTGGTGCACCGTTGGCAGGATTGGCCCGGGATGTGGCCGATCGCATACCGGTGCCTCTGATCGATGGCGTGGGCAGTGCCATGCGGGCAGCACAGAGCCTGGTTGCATTGGGTGGAATTCAGCGGCATACCGGTTCGTACGCCAGACCACCACACAAAGGCAATCGGGGGCTTTCGACCGAGCTTCAGAGGATGTTCAATCGTCAGTGACACCAGGTGAACCCATGCAGGAATTCGATCTCGTCATTCGTGGTGGCGTCATGGCCACGGCATCCGATACACAGCGTTGCGACATAGGTGTCTCCGGCGGCAAGGTGGTGGCCATGGGCGAGCATCTGCCGCCCGGTCGCGAGGAGTACTCGGCTGTGGGCAAACTGGTGATGCCCGGAGGCGTGGACGGACACTGTCATCTGGATCAGCCGATGTCAGACGGTGCGGTGATGGCAGACAACTTCGCCACCGGCAGCGTGTCAGCCGCCTGCGGGGGCACCACCACCATGATTCCCTTTGCCTGCCAGTTCAAGGGCCAGAGCCTGCAGGCTGCGGTCGATGACTACCATCGGCGCGCCGACGGGAAATCGGTAGTCGATTACGCCTTCCACCTGATCGTGAGCGACCCCAGCCCCACCGTGCTCAGCCAGGAGCTGCCCGCGCTGATCCGGCAGGGCTACACCTCGTTCAAGGTCTACATGACCTACGACGACATGAAGCTCAACGACCGGCAGATTCTTGAAGTCCTCGCGCTCGCCCGCCGTGAGGGGGCCATGGTGATGATCCATGCCGAGAACACCGATTGCATTGCATGGCTGACCGAGCAGCTCGAGGCCGCTGGAAAGACCGCACCGAAGTATCACGCCTTCGCCCGTCCACCGGTGGTGGAGCGCGAGGCCACCCATCGCGCGATCTCGTTCTCCGAGCTCCTCGATGTGCCGATACTGATCGTGCATGTATCGGGTGCCGAAGCGGTCGAGCAGATTCGCTGGGGGCAGGGCCGCGGGCTGAAGATCTATGCCGAGACCTGTCCGCAGTATCTGTTTCTCACGGCCGACGAACTGGATATCTCCCACGACCACGGGATGAAGTGCATCTGCTCTCCGCCGCCGCGAGGCAAGGACAATCAGAAGGTGATCTGGAACGGCCTGGAGAAGGGGCTCTTTCACATCTTTTCATCGGATCACGCGGCCTTTCGTTTCGATGACCCGAAGGGAAAGAAACTGCATGGTGAAAATGCCTCGTTTTCAAAGATCCCCAATGGCATACCCGGCCTCGAGACACGCATGCCCCTGTTGTTTTCAGAGGGTGTACTGACCGGGCGTATCAGTCTTCAGCAGTTTGTAGCGCTGACCGCCGCCAACCCCGCCAAGATGTATGGCCTGTATCCGCGCAAGGGCACGATTGCCGTGGGCTCGGATGCCGATCTGGTGATCTGGGATCACAAGAAAAAGCTCACGATCCGCAATACCGATCTGCATCACAACGTCGACTACACCCCCTATGAGGGAATGGAGATCACGGGCTGGCCAGAGACAACCTTCGTGCGCGGCAGGCTGGTTCAGCATGCGGGGGTCGTGAAGGCCACACCGGGCAGCGGCGAGTTCCTGCCCTGTGGGCTGCCCAGCCACTTCGGTGTCAACCGGCTGTCTGATCTTCTGGCCTGATCTGCAGGCTTGCTCTGCGTGCCTGACTGGCGGAAGACGATCCAGTCTGTCGCGCCTCACGCTGGTGCTATTGAAATGGCACGACGGTCTGCTGCTGCTCACCCAGGCCGCTCACGCCCAGCGTCATGATGTCGCCAGCCTTCAGATAGAGCGGATGGGGTTTCCTGCTCATGCCCACGCCCGCGGGTGTGCCACTCGCAATGATGTCACCGGGGTGGAGCGTGCCAAACATGCTGATATAGCTCACCAGTTCGGCAACACCGAAGATCATGTCGGCTGTTGAGCCCGACTGCATCAGCTCGCCGTTGACCTTCAACCAGAGTTCGAGATTTTGCGGGTCGGAGATCTCGTCGCGGGTGACCAGCCATGGTCCGACAGGACCAAAGGTGTCGCAACCTTTCCCCTTGGTCCAGGTGCCTTCTCGTTCGAGTTGGAATCCGCGTTCGGTGATGTCGTTAATCACGCAGTAGCCGAAGATGTGTTGCGCTGCCTCATCCGGCGAGATGCATCGCGCCCGTTTGCCGATGACAACTCCCAACTCGACTTCCCAGTCGGTTTTCGTGGAGTCCTTTGGCAGCATCACGGGATCATTGGGCCCGGAGATGGCATGCAGGGATTTCAGAAACAGTATCGGCTCTCTGGGGGCAGGCAGATTGATCTCGCGTGCATGGTCCCGGTAGTTCAAACCGACACCAACGAAAGCGCCCGAACCGGAGACAGGGCAGGCGATCCTCACGGGCTGATCGACAAGGGGCAGGGACGATGGGTCGAGCCCAAGAAGCGTTTCGAGCAGCTGATCCGAGAGGGTGTGATTCGAAAGATCGCTGACCACCGCAGAAATATCGCGGATGCCACCGAGGGCATCGAGCATGCCTGGTCGCTCACTTCCATGGTCGCCGTAGCGCAGCAGCTTCATGATGTTCTTTCAGGATAATGTGCGGTTATGAAATGTGTCTCAAGGACAGGGGAGTGTGCATGCGTACCATTAGCATAGATGCCGGCGGTTTTCGCTTTCTTGCCGAGTTTCATCCGCTGGCGCCTCGCACGACTGCGGCATTCACGACGATTCTTCCATTCAGACAGAAATTGATTCATGTGAGATGGAGTGGCGAGGGCGTATGGGTGCCTCTCGGGGAATTCGACCTGGGAGTGGGGTTCGAGAATCATACGAGTCACCCGTCGGTAGGCGACATTCTTTTCTATCCGGGCGGGTACAGCGAGACCGAGATCATTCTGGCGTATGGCAGCTGTTCGTTTTCAAGCAGGATGGGGCAACTCGCCGGCAATCATTTTCTGACCATCACGCAGGGCAAGGAGCAGCTTGCTGCGCTGGGCAAGAAGGTGCTGTGGGAGGGTGCCCAGGATGTAGTGTTTCATGTCGAGCCGACACCACGCTGAAGTGTTTCTCGCAGTCTTCGCGCCGCGACCCACTTGACTGCCTCGAACCACAGCAGGCAACTGATCCCGAGCGTCAGCGCAAGCAGCAACTCCTGTGCGGGCAGAGGTGCAAAGCGCAGCACCTCCATTGCCCAGGGCAGATAGAGGGCCCCGCACAGCAGCGCGAGCGCTGCGGCGATGATGGCCCAGAGGGTGTGGTTGGGAACCAGCAGTGTGCTCCAGAAGGCGCCGCTTGCGGAACGGTTCGACAGAATCAGCGCCAGATTGCCTGCCACCAGCGTTGCGAATGCGAATGCGCGAGCCTGCGACTCGGGGATACGCTCGATGTTCCAGGAAAATGCCAGCATCACGACCGCCAGCACACCCGCACCCTGCAGCAGGGCAACCCCCAGTGTGGCTGCATCGAAGAGCGGTGCGCCTGTATCGCGTGGTGGGCGCCGCATCACGTCGCGCTCGGCCGCCTCGTTTTCGAACGCCAGCGAACATGCCGGATCAATGATCATTTCCAGAAGTGCGATGTGCATGGGATAGAGCAGTGCGGGCCACCCCAGCAACACCGGCAGCAGCGCCATACCAGCAATCGGCACATGCACCGCGAGTCCATAGGACATCGCCTTGCGCAGATTCGAGAAGATGCGGCGACCCAGTTTCACCGCCCGAACCAGCGCCGAAAAGCTGTCATCGACCAGCACCAGCGAGGCCGATTCCCGGGCCACATCGGTGCCCCGGCCCCCCATGGCCACACCCACGTGGGCTGCGCGCAAGGCGGGCGCATCGTTCACACCGTCTCCGGTCATCGCCACGATTTCGCCTCGCGCCCGCAATGCGGCCACGATGCGCAACTTCTGCTCGGGCGAGATGCGCGCACAGATGGTGACGCTGGCCATGCGCGCGCGCAGGGCATCATCGCTCAGGGTGGCGATCTCCTCTCCCGAAATGAGTCCGGACGGGTCGCTGTCCAGGCCTGCCCGTGCGGCGATCGCCCGTGCCGTGGTTGGATAGTCGCCCGTGATCATCACCACGCGAATGCCTGCGGCCTGGCATTCCGCGATCGCTGACGGCACGTCCGGGCGCACCGGATCCGATAGTCCGAGCAGTCCGACGAAGCTGAAATCAAACGCATGTTCCTCGGCCGGCAAGTCCGATCCGGTATGCGTGCAGTGCGCTACCGCAAGCACCCGAAGGCCGGCGGCTGCCAGTTGATCCACGGTGAGTGCGATATGGCGTCGCTGCGCATGATCCAGATGGCAGAGATCCATGATGGCCTCGGGTGCTCCCTTGGCGGCCACCATCTTCGGCCCCCCCATGGTGTCGACCCGCCCGGCATGCGACATGGCGCGCCACTCCGGGGTGAGGGCATAAGTCTTTTCGAGTTGCCAGTTGGCATGGAGGTGTTCCGTACCCGCGAGAAAGCGCTGTCCGAGTTCATGGAAGGCCTTCTCCATCGGGTCGAATGGGTCCACCACGCTGGCAAGGATGGCCATCTCGACAAGCGGGTGAAAGACCTCGGGCAACTCCGTGCTGGCCTCGCTGGTCAGATCGATCGTTTCGTTGAGCGCAGGGC
>CAYYDO010000164.1:0-4696 GCA_964470595.1 uncultured Burkholderiaceae bacterium
GGGCGAACCTGCTGCGAACTTTTGACCGCTAAAGTGTGTCACGGGCGATCTGCCATCTCGGGTAAACCCTTGGCGCCATCCATCGCCTCGACGCTGCGCGCCACCTGGTCGACACCGCTGCCGATGCGCAGGAGTTGTGCCACCACAGAGGCTGCGATTACCTCGGGCTCCTTGCCCCGTATGCCCGGGATACCGATCGGACAGGTCACTGCCCGAAGCTCGGTCGGTGTGAAGCCCCTGGCGAGCAGTTGGCTGCGGAATCTGGCCCACTTTGTCTCGCTGCCGATGAGGCCGATAAAGCTCAGGCTGGCAGGATTTTTGCGGCGCCGCAAGAGGCACTGCCGGATGATGTCGAGGTCTTCGGCGTGGCTGAAGCTCATCACCAGAACCCGGCTGTCCGGATCGATGCTGGCAACAGCATCCTGTGGCGGGTCGCAGACCTCGGTGTGAAGATTGTTCCCCCTGCGGACCGGCCCGAAAACGCTCTCTCGACCATCGATCCAGTGCAGCCGGAAAGGCAGGGGCGACAGTGCCTGCGCAATCGCATGACCGACATGCCCCGCACCGAACAGCGCCACTGGGGTCAATGCAGGACGCAGCCGACGTTCGATCTCCGGCAGGATCGCCCGTGTCGGATGCGGGCTGTTGCGCTGGCAGTCGATCCGTTCGAAACGCAGATGGATCACCCCCCCGCAACACTGTCCCAGCGAGGGGCCGAGCGGCTTCCGCAGTATGTCGACAGTGGCATTGCCGAGGGCGAGCATTTGCCGTGCGTGATGCACTGCCTCGAATTCGAGATGCCCTCCGCCGATCGTGTTGACGATGCCCGACGAATTCACCAGCATCCAGGCTCCCGGCTCGCGGGGTGTCGATCCGCGGACTTCGATGACTTCGACCAACACGCCGGGCTCGGCAGCGAGCAAACTGAGTGCGTGATCGACGCGGTCTGCAGGATGTGTGAGGTCCGGCAGGATCGCGACAGGATTCATCCGGCAGACTCCTGTCTCTGCGACGAGATCGCGCGCAGCACCTCCTCTGGCGTGGCCGGAGCATTCATCCGAACGGGATTGCGCATCCCGGGTGTGGTGTGCCCGGTGGCAGCAACAGCGTCGCGCAGGGCCTCCCAGACGCTGATGGCCAGCATCAGTGGTGGTTCGCCAACTGCCTTGGAGCGGTATACGCTGTCCTCACGGTTGGGTTCAGGCCACAGATCCACCCGAAACATTTCCGGGGTATCGCTTGCAGTGGGAATCTTGTAGGTGCTTGGTGCGTGTGTGCGCAGCCGACCGCTTTCGTCCCAGACCAGTTCCTCGGATGTCAACCATCCCATCCCCTGTACGAATCCGCCTTCGATTTGCCCGACATCGATCGCCGGGTTGATGCTGCTGCCGACGTCATGAAGGATGTCCACGCGGGTGGTTCGGTGTTCTCCGGTGAGCGTATCGATGATCACTTCGGCGCAGGCGGCCCCATACGAGAAATAGAAGAACGGGCGGCCCTTCAGTGTGTTGCGATCGTAGTGGATCTTCGGGGTACGGTAGAACCCGTCGCTCCAGAGTTGCACCCGGGCGACGTAGGCCTGGCGTGCTGCATCGGCGAAGCTGATGCAACCTTCCCCCGTTGCGGATGGCCAGCGCACCTGTCCGTCGGCAAACGTGACCTCGTCGGAACGCACACCCTCGCGCGATGCGATGAAATCGGCTAGGCGATGGCGAATCTCCATCGCCGCGACTTGTGCGGCCTTCCCATTGAGATCGCAGCCGCTGGAGGCTGCAGTGGCAGACGCATTGGCCACCTTGGAGGTGTCCGAGGCGGAGATCCGCACGGCGTCGATGGGTAGTCCCAGGGTCTCGGCCACGATCTGGCACACCTTGGTGTGCAACCCCTGGCCCATCTCGGTGCCCCCATGATTGATCAGCACGGTCCCGTCCGTGTAGGCATGCACGAGCGCGCCAGCCTGATTGAACTGCGTCGCGGTAAAGGAGATGCCGAACTTTACCGGCGTCAGGGCCAGTCCGCGACGCAGGGTGGGTGATGACCGATTCCAGAGATCAATCTCGTCGCGTCGTCTGCGGTAGTCGCTGCTGTGCGCCAGTCGCTCGATCATGGGCGCAAGGATGTTGTCCTCCACCTCCATCCCGTAATGGGTGTGATTGCGGGTGCCTTCACCATAGAGATTGATCATCCGGATCTGCAGGGCATCACGCCGCAATTCACGGGCGATGTCACCCATGATGGTTTCGATGACCATCATCCCCTGAGGACCGCCGAAGCCGCGAAACGCCGTATGACTCTGTCGGTTGGTCCTGCATCGGTGTGACACCACCCGAAGGTGCTCGAGGAAGTAGGCGTTGTCGCAGTGAAAGATGGCGCGGTCGGCCACCGGACCGCTCAGATCAACCGAGAAGCCGCAGTCCACAGCCATCATCACATCCAGTGCGCGGATACGTCCGTCGGCGGTGAACCCCACCTCGTAGCGGACGTCGAATGGATGCCGCTTGCCCGTGATCATGAAGTCGTCATCGCGGTCGAGTCGCAGTTTCACGGGCCTTGCGAACTTGCGGGCTGCCAGTGCGGCCCAGACGGCCGGTTGTCCTGCCTGCGTCTCCTTGCCGCCAAAGCCACCGCCCATGCGTCGGCACTCCACCCGAACTGCGTGCTGGCCGACATCGAGGGCGTGTGCAATCCAGTCCTGGACCTCGCCCGGATGCTGGGTGCTGGAGTGAACCACCCACTGGGATTGCTCCTGTGGCACCGCATAGGCGACCTGCCCCTCCAGATAAAAATGCTCCTGCCCTCCGATGCTGAAGTCACCGCGCAGTCGATGCACGCACTCTCGCATTGCGCTGTCGGGATCACCTCGGACCACAGTGACCGTGGGCAGCACGAAACTTTCGTTGGCGATAGCCTCTGCAGTGCTCAGAATGGCGGGCAGTGGCCGAATCTCGAGTTCGACCAGTCTGGCCGCTCGTCGGGCGGTGCGCATCGAGTCTGCGATGACCAGACCGATCACTTGGCCCACATGCTCGACGCGATCCATTGCGAAGATGGCCTCGTCGGCGGTGCGGGTAGCGAGCCGTTTGCCACCCGGAATGTCGCGATGGTCGACGATCCCGACCACGCCCGCAACGGCCAGGGCCTTTTCAGGCCTGATGCCAAGCAATTCGCCGTGCGCGACAGGGGAGGTGATTGGTGCCGCATGCAGTGTCCCGCGCAGCTCGGGCATGTCGTCGATGTACCGCGCCTTGCCGCTGACATGCGCACGCGCACTCTCGTGTGCCAGACCGAGACCGACCGGACCGCTCATGAGCATGGGGAGGCCGCAGGCTTGGCGACCGTGCAGGACACCCCCTGCGATTCAAGCCATAGTCTGGACAGCAGCCCCTCCAGCACCTGCCGCCGATAGGTCGCTGACGCGCGCATGTCGGAGATAGGTGAAAACTCGCCTGCCAGAACCCTGGCCGCCTCATTGATCGATGCCATGTTCCAGGGCTTTCCGGAGAGGGCCGCCTCGGTTGCAACTGCCCTGACAGGCGTGGCTGCGACCCCTCCCACGCCGATACGCACATCCACGATACGCGCATTGGATATGCGGAGGGCCAGTGCGAGACAGACGGCAGAGATATCGTCATCGAAACGTTTCGAAATCTTGTACGCCTTGACCATGGAGTCGGGTGCCGGTCTGGGAATCCGGATCGATGTGATGATTTCCCCCGCCCGGATATCCGGCTTTCGATAGCCGAGGTAGAAGTTCTCCAGCGACGACACACGTTGTCCCTCGATGCTCTGCAGGTGCACTTCTGCATTCATCGCGATGAGCAGAGGCATCGAGTCGCCGATTGGCGACCCATTGGCGACATTGCCGCCCAGCGTGGCTGATTCACGGATCGGCAGACCGGCAAAGCGCTCCAGAAACCCTGCGAGTGATGGTACGAGTCCGATGATCGCGGCGAAGGCATCGGCAAGCGGTACGGATGCCCCGATGATCAGGGCGTTGTCGTTGAGCACGATCTTGCGAAGCTCCTGCACTCGGCTGAGATCGAGTATGCAGGACGCCTGCTGGTGAAGTTTGTTGATCCAGATGCCGACATCGGTCGCCCCGGCAAGTATCAGAGCCTGGGGGCGGGATGCGCGCCACTCCAGCGCCTGCCTCAGGGTTTCCGGCAGCAGGTAGTCGGAGACCTCCGACGAATGGGTATTGCGCTCGGAGGCCAGTGCATCGAGTTGTCGGCGCAATGCGACAGTATCCAGTTCGCGGAGCGGATAATCCGACAGGGCGCAGGCCGCATCGATGATGGGTCGGTAGCCGGTACAGCGACAGAGGTTGCCGGCGAGTTCCACCTCGGCCGTGCGGCGGCTGATCGGGCGTCCGATCGCCGTGTGTCGTTGGTACATCCCGAACAGGCTCATGATGAATCCGGGCGTACAAAAGCCGCACTGCGAGCCGTGGGTGTCCACCATGGCTTGCTGGACCGGATGCAGGGCACCATCGGCGGTGTCGAGATCCTCGACGGTAAAAAGCGCCATGCCTGCGATGGCATGCGCCGGGCGAATGCAACTGTTGATCGCTCGGAATCGCAGGCCGTCATTCCCATCCGCTTCGGCCACCACCACGGTGCATGCACCGCAGTCGCCCTCGGCACAGCCCTCCTTGGTGCCGCATGCACCAAGTTGCTCGCGAATCACCGAAAGCAGC
>CAYYDO010000165.1:0-874 GCA_964470595.1 uncultured Burkholderiaceae bacterium
ATCGCCAAACGTGCGCGCGTAATAGGGTGCATGGGTCCTGGCATGGATGATGAGGTCCCTCAGTGCAGCGGCTTGCTCCCGAGCACGCTGCTCGGGCGATCTGCGCTCCAGCGCGTCGGTGGTCGTCATGGGGTGATATGCGTTACTCGTGGCAGGCGCCGACTAGGCGAGCCAACGTTTGCGTCGACGATAGGACTTGACGTCGCGAAAGGAACTTCGCTCGGAACCCGAGGACACGCCGAGATAGAACTCCTTGACATCCTCGTTGTTGCGCAGGTCATCCGCTGTGCCGTCCATGACGATACGGCCGTTTTCCAGGATGTAGCCGTAGCGTGCAAAGCGCAGAGCGACATTGGTGTTCTGTTCTGCAAGAAGGAAGCTCACGCCTTCGCGGCTGTTCAGATCCTGGACGATATGAAACACCTCCTCGACGATCTGGGGCGCCAGACCCATCGATGGCTCATCGAGCAGAATCGTTTCCGGGCTGGCCATCAGAGCCCGCCCGATCGCACACATCTGCTGCTCACCCCCGGATGTGTAGGCAGCCTGTGAGTTGCGTCGTGTCTTCAGTCGGGGGAAATAGTTGTAGACTTTGTCGAGCGATGCATCCAGATCGCCCTTGCCGATGTTGCGGGTGTAGGCACCCGAGAGAAGGTTCTCCTCGATGGTCAGGTGGGCAAAGCAGTGGCGGCCTTCCATCACCTGCACGACGCCCCGCCGCACCAGATCGGCAGGGGAGAGCGCCTCGATGCGTTCACCCTTGTATTCGATCGACCCCTTGGTGACTTCGCCGCGCTCACCCTTGAGCAGGTTGGAGATGGCCCGCAGCGTGGTGGTCTTGCCGGCGCCGTTGCCCCCGAGAAGGGCGACGATG
>CAYYDO010000165.1:884-4582 GCA_964470595.1 uncultured Burkholderiaceae bacterium
GCCCTTGAGCACCAGGATCACGTGGTTGTAGATCACCTCGATGCCATTGACCGTCAACACCGGCGGCGCTGCAGCGGCGGTTGTGGGCAAGGCTGCCAATGAGGCCACCGACGAGGCGTCTGTCATATCGATCTCATGATGCCGCTGTTCCAGAAGGTTGCAGGCCCTCAGGACTTGCAATCCGCCTCGGGTCTGCGGGTGATCTTCTTCTCCTTGGCATAGCGGTCGGCAGAGGCGGTCACCATCGGACGGATGATGCCCTCGTCGGCCTGAAGCCAATCCGACGACCAGTTGAACTTGCTGCCATCCCATGTGTGGATCCGCGCCCAGGCCGATCCCATGTGATCGGAGCATGAGGTCTGGATGGGACTGAGTACACCTGTGAAGCCAAGTTCGCCGAGTCGTGAGCGGCTGACGTCGAGATTCTCGTATCCCCAGCGGGCCTGCTCGCCGGTCATGACCTTGCCTTTGCCGAAGCGCGCCTGCGCACGGAAGACACCCTCGACCGCCAGCATGGCGCCCACTACGCCACGCATGTAGAGCACATCACCCACTTCTGCGCGTGGACCGGTCCCCTGGCCTTTGTCGTGAACGCGGGAGAGAATCTCCTTGACCCCCTCGGAGTTCTTCTCGGCGCCGTGCTGCATCATGACGGCGTTATAGCCTTTTGCCGATGCGCCGATATCACGCAGATCCGGTTCGGCACCTGACCACCATGTACCGATGATCTTTTCCATCGGGAAACCCACTGCGATCGCCTCGCGAATGGCCGTAGGCGTCATGATGCCCCAGGTCTGCAGGATCACCCAGTCCGGGCGCTGCTGCCGGACCTGAAGCCATATGGCTTTCTGTTCGACACCCGGTGCGGGAATGGGAAGCATCTGCAGGGTGAAGCCGTGACGCTTGGCACGCTCTTCGAGAATGGGCAGCAACTCGCGTCCGAAAGGACTGTCGTGATAGCCGACTGCAATCCGCTTGCCCTTGAGTTTGGCGATGCCGCCTTCCTTGTTGGCAATGTGCTGGATGACCGCATCACCGGCGACCCAGTAGTGCCCGATCAGCGGGAAGTTCCATTTGAACACCATGCCATCTGCGGAATCGCTGCGACCGTAGCCCGATGTGATCATCGGAATCTTGTCGTTGGGGATTTTCTCCGTGAGGGCAAAGGTGATGCCGGTCGACAGTGGCTGGAATACGGTGGCACCACCATGCTTGCCCTTGAGTCGCTCGTAGCATTCGACGCCGCGATCGGTTGCATACGCGGTTTCGCATTCCTCGACGAGGGTCATGACGCCGTTGATGCCGCCGCGGGCATTGACCAGTTTCATGTAGTCCCAGTAGCCGTTGGCAAAGGGCGTGGCATTGGGGGCCACCGGGCCGGTGCGTCCCGTCAGGCTGGGAAAGAACTGGACTTTGGCCTGTGCAAGTGCCTGCGACTGAATACCCACCGTTGCCAGGGCAAGGCAGGCCAGTGCGCCGGCAGCGAAGGTTTTGGATCGGAACATGGGGAGTCTCCTTGTGTTGAGTCTTCTGGCGATGGGATTTCTGGTGGTCGGTGCCTTGCTGTTCGTTACTGGTGTGACGAGTTCTGATGTCACGGTAGAAAGATCGATTTTTCGAGTCGATACGGAGTTACCCGAAAGCCGTCAATGCGGGAAGGGCCATAGCCGCAGTTTCTGCTTGCCAATGCTCCACAGCCTGGCGAGACCATGCGGCTCTGCAATAAGAAACCAGACGATCAGCGCACCGAAGATCATGATCTCCGTGTGTGCGATGAGAGCCGTCGATATTTCGATGCCGAAGAGTCCGCCGACAAAAGGCAGGAACTGGCTCAGAAAGATCGGCAGGACCACGATGAAGGCGGCCCCCATGAAGCTGCCCATGATCGATCCCAGCCCCCCGATGATCACGACGAAGAGCAACTGGAATGACCGGTCGATCGAGAAAGCGAGAGGCTCCCAGGAGCCGAGGTGAATGAATCCCCACAGCGCGCCGGAGACGCCCACGATGAAGGAACTCACTGCAAAGGCCGTGAGCTTGGCGTATACAGGCCGGATACCGATGACGGCTGCGGCCACATCCATGTCGCGGATCGCCATCCATTGACGACCAATCGCCGATCGCACCAGGTTCTTTGCCAGCAGGGCGAAGACCGTGACGAACCCGAGGCAGAACAGGTACTTGTCGATCGGGCTGTTGATGGACCAGCCAAGCACATGCAGATCGGACACCGCCACCGAGCCCGATGAACTGTTGTTGGTGAACCAGGAGATGCGGCTGAATGCCCAATCACAGAAGAACTGCGCCGCCAGTGTGGCGACCGCCAGGTAGAGACCCTTGACCCGCAGGCTTGGGATACCAAAGACGACCCCCACGATGGTTGCAAAGAACCCGCCCGAGAGCAGCGCCAGGATCAGGGGCATGCCGTCCACGCGCACGAAGGTGTTGTAGGCCATGTAGGCGCCAACCGCCATGAACGCGCCAGAGCCAAGCGAAATCTGGCCGCAGTACCCGACGAGGATGTTCACGCCGATGGCGGCCAGCGAGAGGATCAGAAACGGAATGAGAATCGCCTTGAGCATGTAGTCGCTGGCCAGCAAGGGCACGGCGATAAAGGCAATGGCGATCAGACCCGCAATGAAGAAACGGTCCTGCGCGATCGGAAAGATCTGCTGATCCGATCGGTAATCGATCTTGAACTGACCGTTCTCTCTGTAGATCACGATGACTCCTCCTAGACCCGATCGATGATTTTTTCGCCGAACAGCCCCTGCGGCCTCACCAGCAGAACCAGCAGGGCCAGGACATAGGAGAACCAGATCTCGATACCCCCGCCAAGCATCGGCCCGATGTAAACCTCGGAGAGTTTCTCTCCGACGCCGATCAGCAGTCCCCCGACAATGGCTCCCGGCACGGAGGTCAGCCCGCCAAGGATGATGACCGGAAGGGCCTTGAGCGCCACCGTGCTGAGAGAGAACTGAACGCCGATCTTGGAGCCCCAGATCATCCCGGCCACCAGCGCCGTGATTCCGGCCACGCACCACACAATCACCCACATGCGGTTGAGCGGAATGCCGATCGACTGCGCAGCCTGGTGGTCATCGGCCACAGCACGCAATGCTCGTCCGGTGGGTGTCTTCTGGAAGAAGACGGTCAATGCGGCTACCAGTGCTGCCGCAATGATGGCCGCGTAGAGGTCTTCCTTGCCGATGAGGATCCCGCCCTCGAACACCGACTTGAACAGGAAGACGGGTTCCTTCGGCATGCCGATATCGATCTTGTAGACCGAACTTCCGAACATCGTCTGCCCAAGACCATCCAGGAAGTAGGTGATGCCGAGTGTGGCCATCAGCAATGTCACGCCCTCCTGGTTGACGAGTGGTCGCAGGACGAGCCGCTCGACCAGCCAGGCCAGAAGGAACATCAGCAACGCGGCCAGGGCGAAGGCCATCAGATTGGCCAGCACTTTGCTTTCGAACCCGAGCAGCGCGGGAAGCCACTCGGAGAAACGCGCCATCGCAAGTGCTGCAAAGAGCACCATGGCACCCTGCGCGAAATTGAACACGCCAGAGGCCTTGAAGATCAGCACGAATCCCAGGGCCACCAGAGAGTAGAGAACGCCGGCCCGACGCCTGGCACGGCCGCGGCGGGCCGCTGAACGTGGCCGAGCTGCGCAGCCCCGCGCGCTGGCGCGACGC
>CAYYDO010000166.1:0-4536 GCA_964470595.1 uncultured Burkholderiaceae bacterium
CAACAACGGCAGCTTCTCGACGGCCACGGGCAACGGCGCCGGTGGCAACACGGGAGGCAACAACGCGAGTCGCGTCGGTGACCTGAACCCCGAGGAAATCGAGAGCATCGAGATCGTGAAGGGCCCGTCGGCCGCCACGCTCTACGGCACCGACGCCGCCAACGGCGTGATCCTGGTGACCACCAGTTTTCTGGTGGCATCGTCGGTGGGCGTGCTGCTCGGCATGATGATGGGTGCGAGCCGTCGTATCGAGGCGCTGGTCAATCCGGTGTTCCTGACCCTGCGACCCATCCCTCCGCTGGCCTGGATTCCCCTGGCGATTGTCTGGCTGGGCCTGGGTGACAGTGCAAAGATCATGGTCATCTTCGTGGCCGCCTTTGTGCCCTCGGTGATCAACAGCTTTGCCGCGGTGCGCTCGATCGAAACTCCGATTCTCGAGGCCAGCGCCATGCTGGGTATCAAGCCCTGGCATTACTGGACCGAGGTGCTGATTCCCGCTTCATTGCCGCTGATATTCACCGGTCTGCGGCTGTCGCTGCAGGCATCCTGGACGACCCTGGTTGCAGCCGAACTGATTGGCGCCCTGCTGGGTCTGGGCAGTATCCTGAATCAGGCGGCTCAGGACATCTACCCGGCGATGATTCTGGTGGGTATGGTGTCCGTCGCTCTCAGTGGCTGGCTCATGACGGTGCTGCTTGCACTGATCGAGCAGAGGGTGATGCCCTGGAGGCGAACCGCATGATGGCGCGCGACCGGCCTCTCACCCGTGGCCAGCTGGTCGGTCTCAGCGTGGCGGGCGCGATCGCCTTTCTCTCGCTCTGGACACTGCTGGCCTGGATCGGCGTTGCACCTCGCAAGTTTCTGCCCACACCTCTGGATGTCATTCAGCGGTTTGCCGTGCTCACCGTCGAGCCCTTCGTCGGGAAGACCCTGTTCCAGCACCTGATCTCCAGTTTCCAGCGATTCGCCTCCGGTTTTGGTCTGGCGGTTCTGATCGGCATTCCACTTGGCCTTCTGATGGCGACCGTCGCATGGGTCGACCGGCTCGTGTCGCCGCTTTTCGAGGCCGTACGCTTTGTGGCCCCGATTGCATGGGTTCCGTTTGCGGCCTTGTGGTTTGGCACCGGGATCGGCGGGCCGATCCTGATCATCTTCATGGGCGCGTTCCCGCCGGTGCTGATCAACACCTACCGTGGTGCGCGTTATGTCGAGGTCAAGTATCTCGAGGCGGCTGCCATGCTGGGCGCCTCGCGCTTGCGGGTGATGACCGAGGTTCTGATGCCTGCTTCGGTTCCGTCGATCGTCGCCGGATTACGGATCTCCGCAGGACTCGGCTGGCAGTCGCTGGTGGGTGCAGAACTGATTGCGGCCTCCAGCGGCGTGGGTTACATGATGGTCAAGGGCCAGCAGAGCATTGATACCAGTACCGTGATGAGCGGCATGATTGCCATTGGCCTGGTTGGGCTGCTCATCGATGTGCTCCTGCGCAAGCTGCAAGAGCGCGTGAACAACCGGGGATAGAGGCTAGAGCGATGGCAAGTATTTCGTTTCAGGCAGTTGAGCGGGTTTTCCGCCAGGGTGGCAAGGAAGTGGTCGCGGTCGGCGGTGTCAGCCTCGAGGTGGCGGATCGCGAGTTCGTCGCCATCGTCGGGCCATCCGGATGCGGCAAGACGACCTGTCTGCGCATGGCGGCCGGACTCGAGCATCCGACACGCGGATCGGTGAGCGTCGATGGCGTGGTCGTGAAGGGTCCCGGACCCGATCGCGCTGTGGTGTTCCAGCAGTTTGCCCTCTTCCCCTGGAAGACGGTCGAGGAAAACATCGAGTTTGGGCTGCGTTCCCTGTCGGTGGATGCCCGCACACGCAAGGAGCGTGTCGCGCATTACATCGGTTTGATGGGACTCAACGGCTATGAGCAGGGCTATCCGCATCAGTTGTCGGGGGGCATGCAGCAGCGTGTGGCCATTGCCCGCGCCTATGTGCTCGACCCCAAGGTCCTGCTCATGGATGAACCCTTCGGCGCACTCGATGCGCAGACCCGGGTGGTCATGCAGGAGGAGCTGGTGAGGCTGGCGCGCAAGCATCCGCGCACCGTGCTCTTCATTACACATGCGGTCGAGGAGGCCGTGTACCTGGCCGACCGTGTGGTGGTCATGACGCGGCGGCCCGGTCTGATCAAGGAGATCGTCGACGTGCGCTCGATTCGCGAGCGCGAGGGTTGGGATCAGGTTCAACGGATCGAGGATGTGATGGATCAGCCATCATTTGTCAGTCTGCGCAGTCACATCTGGCGGTTGCTGCGAGAGCAGCATGGTGATGATCCGCACTAGCGGGTGGTTCAATTATTTCAACAGGAGACAGCATCATGATCAGAAGATCGATTCGACATACCGTGCTTGGCGCAGCCATGGCCTCATGCGTGGCCGTCGTTCCGGTGATGGGCACCGCTCAGCCGCTGACCGAGATCAAGGTCAGTTATCAGCATGCCTACTGGGCACTGCCCTTTTTTGTCGCCACCGAGAAGGGCTGGTGGGCTGAACTGGGCCTGAAGCCCACCTTCAGCGTATTCCCTGCCGGTGTTCCGCAGATTGCTGCATCCGCATCCAAATCCTGGGATGTCGGCGGCACGGGTGGTGTACCCGCCGTGCTGGGCCATGTCCGCTTTGGCCTGCGAACCGTTGCACTGAGCAATGACGAGTCGGCGGGGAATGCTCTGCTCGCAACCAAGGCGACCGCAGACAAATTCATTGCCGACCCCAAGTCGATCAGGGGCAAGACCATTCTGCTGACGGCCAACTCCACTGGCGACTATGCGGTGCAGTCCTGCCTTCGCAAATTCGGCCTGACCAAGGCCGATGTCACCATGAAAAATCTGGGCCAGGCCGAAATCATCTCGGCCATGTCCTCGGATAACGCCGAGCTCGGCGGCCTGTGGGCTCCGAACATCTACACCCTGGAAGAGCAGGCGGGTGCCAAGGTGATCTGCTCCGGCCGTGATGGGGGCGCCTTCGTTCCCGGCGCGCTGGTGGTGCGGGGCGACTATGCCAAGGAAAATCCGCAGAACGTTGCGAAGTTTGTCGCCATTTATGTTCGCGCCTGGAAATACATGGCCGCCAATCGTGGCGATGCCATTGCCATGATGAAGAAGTTCTACGAGCAGGCCGGTATCAAGATCTCCGAAGCGTCCATGCGTCGCGAGTTCGACACCCGTCCGACCTATGATCTGGCAGGTCAGATGCGGATCATGGATCGCTCCAAGGGCGCGTCCCAGATGGATGGCTGGTTCGATGCCATGGCGAACTTCATGGTGGGAACGGGCGCCATTCCGACGGCACCTTCGGGCAAGGATTACATCACCGACGAGTTCGTTCGCATGGTGAATGCCGATCCGAAGCTGCGTGAGTTCGCCAACCGCACGAACTGATTTTCACTGTCGTGGCAGGACCCGGTCCGTTTCGACGGACCGGGTGACATGCCCGCTACCGGCACTGTCGCGCATGTCGACAGCAGAGCACTACAGGCCCATGATATGACCATCGAATATTTGAAACGGGCGAGCAAGACGCCCGAAACGGAAACTGCAACGGCCCAGCAGGTCGTCACCGAAATGCTGGCCGAGATCCAGCGCGGCGGCGAGGATGCAGTCCGCGCCTATGCCGAAAAACTCGACAAATGGACCGGCCCGATCGTGATGTCCGAACAGGACATCGATACCGTGATTCGCGATGTTCCGGCTTCCGTGCGTGCGGATATCGATTTCGCCGCGCGTCAGGTGTACGACTTCGCCCGTGCCCAGCGTGATTCGATTCACGACTTTTCCACCGAGTTGCATCCTGGCGTGATTGCCGGTCAGCGGGTGATCCCGGTCAATGTGGTGGGCTGCTACGCCCCCGCAGGACGCTATGCGCATATCGCCTCCGCCTACATGACAGTGGCAACAGCCAAGGCTGCTGGCGTGGGGCATATCGTTGCCTGCTCTTCGCCATATCGGGGTGGCGGTATACATCCGTATGTGCTCTACGCATTCAAGGCTGCCGGCGCCGATACCATCATGACTCTCGGCGGGGTTCAGGCGATCGCCTCTCTCGCCTACGGTCTCTTTACCGGCAAACCAGCCGATGTCGTCGTCGGCCCGGGCAACAAGTTCGTTGCCGAAGCCAAGCGGGCGCTTTTTGGCAAGGTGGGTATCGATGTCTTCGCCGGTCCCTCCGAGGTGGCGGTGATCGCCGATGACACTGCGGATCCGGCGATTGTGGCCTCCGATCTCGTTGGTCAGGCAGAGCATGGTCACGAGAGCCCGGCCTGGCTTTTCACGACCTCGCGCGCACTTGCCGAGGACGTCATGCGGCGCATGCCGGCACTGATCGAGGCGCTTCCGCCCACGGCCCGTGATGCGGCGGGTTCGGCCTGGCGTGACTACGGCGAGGTGATCGTCGGCAGCACGCGCGAGGAGATCGCGGAGATATCGGATCGTTACGCAAGCGAGCATCTCGAGGTGCACGCCCGCGATCTGGACTGGTGGCTGGGACGTCTTAC
>CAYYDO010000167.1:0-4523 GCA_964470595.1 uncultured Burkholderiaceae bacterium
GCCGACGTGGTGAAATTGGTAGACACGCTGTCTTGAGGGGGCAGTGGCGCAAGCTGTGCGAGTTCGAGTCTCGCCGTCGGCACCAAACAGCACAATAATTATTAGTCCGGGGATTGATTCGTGGATCTGCAGCAATACCTTCCGGTCCTGTTGTTCATTCTCGTTGGCGGCGCCATTGGCGTGGCCTCGATGACCGTCGGCAAGATTCTGGGACCCAGCCGTCCGGACCCAGAAAAGCTCTCGCCGTATGAGTGTGGCTTCGAGGCGTTCGAGGACGCCCGGCTTCAGTTCGATGTCCGCTATTACCTGGTGGCCATCCTTTTCATTATTTTCGATCTTGAGATCGCCTTTCTGTTTCCCTGGGCTGTTGTGCTCAAGGACATCGGCTTCTTCGGTTTCATGTCCATGATGGTGTTTCTCTCCATCCTGGTGCTTGGCTTCGTGTACGAGTGGATGAAGGGCGCACTGGACTGGGAGTAGGAGTCCGGAAGTCAACGGGGGAACGTAAGCAATGGCAATCGACGGCGTCTTCAAGCAAGGGTTTCTGACAACATCGGCCGACCAGATCATCAACTGGACCCGTACGGGTTCGTTGTGGCCGATGACATTCGGGCTCGCCTGTTGCGCGGTGGAAATGATGCATGCCGGTGCCTCACGCTACGATCTCGACCGCTTCGGTGTGGTGTTCCGACCCAGCCCGCGCCAGTCCGATCTGATGATCGTTGCAGGCACACTCTGCAACAAGATGGCACCTGCATTGCGCAAGGTCTATGACCAGATGCCTGAGCCGCGATGGGTCATATCGATGGGCTCCTGCGCCAATGGCGGTGGCTATTACCACTACAGTTATTCGGTCGTCCGGGGTTGCGATCGGATCGTTCCCGTGGACATTTATGTCCCGGGTTGTCCGCCCACGGCGGAGGCGCTCATATACGGGATCATTCAGTTGCAGAACAAGATCCGGCGTACCAGCACGATTGCGAGAACCTGACATGAGCCTGATCAAGACATGTCTGGAGTCCAGCGTCGTCGCCGACAAGGCGGTATCCATTACCGAAGCTCTGGGGGAGACAACGATGGTGGTCCGGGCTTCGGACTATCTGGAGGTCTGCCGGCAACTGCGTGATGCCGCTCACCTGCGATTCGACACCCTCATTGACCTCTGCGGGATGGATTACAGCGACTACGGCGAGGGGCGTCACGACGGGCTGCGTTACGCCGTCGTGGTGCACCTGCTGTCCGTGGAGTGCAATCAGCGTCTGCGGGTGAGGGTGTTCTGTCCGGACGACGATCTCCCGGTGGTGGCCTCGCTCACTGGCGTCTGGTCTGCCGCGGGATGGTTCGAGCGTGAAGCCTTCGATATGTTTGGCATCGTTTTCGAGGGACACGACGACCTGCGGCGAATCCTCACCGATTATGGTTTCGTCGGGCATCCATTCCGAAAGGATTTTCCGGTCTCCGGCTACGTCGAGATGCGTTACGACCCCGAACAGCGTCGTGTCATCTATCAGCCGGTCACGATCGAACCCAGGGATCAAACGCCCCGCGTTATTCGCGAGGACAACTACGGCGGCTTCATTCCCCAATGATCAAGGATTTCTCCGCGTGGCAGACATCAAGAACTACACACTGAACTTCGGCCCTCAGCACCCCGCAGCGCATGGCGTGCTGCGTCTGGTCCTGGAGCTTGACGGTGAAGTCGTTCAGCGGGCTGATCCCCATATTGGCCTGCTCCACCGTGGCACCGAGAAGCTGGCCGAGCAGAAGACCTTCATTCAGTCCGTGCCATACATGGATCGTCTGGACTATGTCTCGATGATGGCCAACGAGCACGCCTATGTGATGGCAATCGAGAAGCTGCTTGGCGTCGATGTTCCCGAGCGTGCGCAGTACATCCGTGTGATGTTTGACGAAATCACCCGTCTGCTGAATCACCTGCTCTGGATTGGCGCGCATGGACTCGATGTCGGCGCCATGGCGGTGTTTCTGTATGCATTCCGTGAGCGGGAAGACCTCATGGACTGTTACGAGGCCGTGTCCGGCGCCCGCATGCACGCCGCCTATTACCGCCCCGGTGGCGTCTATCGTGACCCTCCCGAGCGCATGCCCCAGTACATCGCCAACCGCAAGCGTTCGGAATCGTCTGCCCGCAGGCTCAATGAAAACCGGCAGGGCAGCCTGCTCGACTTCATCGAGGATTTCACCCGCCGCTTCCCGGGCTACGTGGATGAATACGAAACACTGCTCACGGACAACCGCATCTGGAAACAGAGGCTCGTCGGGATCGGAGTGGTGAGCCCCGAGCGTGCGAAGGCCATGGGTTTTACCGGGCCCATGCTCAGAGGATCCGGAGTGGTCTGGGACTTGCGCAAGCACCAGCCCTACGAGGTCTACGACAAGCTCGATTTCGATATTCCGATCGGCAAGGAAGGCGACTCTTACGACCGCTATCTGGTGCGCATGGCCGAGATGCGGCAGAGCAATCGGATCATTGCGCAGTGCGTGGAGTGGTTGCGCCGCAATCCGGGCCCGGTGATGTCGGAAAACCACAAGGTCGCTCCCCCGGCGCGGATCGACATGAAATCCAATATGGAAGAACTGATTCACCACTTCAAGCTCTTCACCGAGGGTTTCCATGTGCCGGCCGGTGAGTGCTACGCTGCAGTGGAGCATCCGAAGGGGGAGTTCGGTATTTATCTGGTCTCCGACGGAGCCAACAAGCCGTACCGACTGAAAATCAGAGCTCCGGGATTTGCCCACCTGCAGGGTCTCGATGAGATGTCGCGTGGGCACATGATTGCTGATGTGGTCACCATCATCGGCACACAGGACATCGTGTTTGGGGAGATCGACCGATGACCATGATCGCCTTCAGCCCGGACGCTGAGTCCCATGTTGCGCCCATGAAGCTCTCGCCGGATGCGCACCAGCGAATTGCGCGTGAAGTTGCAAAATACCCAGACGACCAGCGTCAATCTGCAGTCATGGCCGCTCTGGCCATTGCACAACGAGAGATCGGATGGATATCGCCCGATGTCGAGGCGCAGGTGGCCGAAGTGCTGGGTATGCCGCCCATTGCCGTTCACGAGGTGGCTACTTTTTACAGCATGTACAACCTCAAGCCGGTGGGTCGCTACAAGATCACCGTGTGCACCAATCTGCCATGTGCCTTGCGCAGCGGCAATCAGGCTGCCGAGTATCTCAAGGCGCGTCTGGGTGTCGGGTTCAACGAGACCACCGCCGATGGCATGTTCACCCTCAAGGAGGGCGAGTGCATGGGTGCGTGTGGCGATGCCCCCGTCATGCTCGTCAACAACCACCGCATGTGCAGCTGGATGTCCAATGACCGTATCGATGCCCTGCTCGAGGAGTTGCGCGCACAGTCCGCCGGAGCATCGGATCACACCAAGGAGGCACGCTGATGGGAGCGCCAGAGATTCCCCTCATCGACACCTGTTTTCATGGGCGTCACATCAGTCCGCAGATTCTCGCCGGGCTCACCCCGGATGGCTGGCATCTGCGCGACTACCAGGCGCGTGGTGGCTACGAGGCATTGCGCAAGATTCTCAAGGAAGGGCTGACGCCCGAGCAGGTGATCGCCGAGGTCAAGGCCTCGGGCTTGCGGGGCCGCGGAGGAGCCGGCTTCCCCACCGGTTTGAAGTGGAGTTTCATGCCGGCCAAACTGCCTGTGCAGAAGTACCTCGTCTGCAATTCCGATGAAGGCGAGCCTGGCACATTCAAGGACCGCGACATCCTCCGATACAACCCCCACATCGTGATCGAGGGCATGGCGATCGCCGCCTACGCCATGGGTATCTCGGTAGGCTACAACTATATTCACGGGGAGATCTGGGAGACCTACGAGCGCTTCGAGGATGCTCTCGACGAGGCAAGGGCTGCAGGCTTTCTGGGTCGCAACATCATGGGGTCGGCGTTTTCCTTCGAGTTGCACGCGCATCATGGATATGGTGCATACATCTGCGGTGAGGAAACGGCGCTTCTGGAGTCGCTGGAGGGCAAGAAAGGCCAGCCGCGCTTCAAGCCCCCGTTTCCTGCGAGCTATGGCCTCTACGGCAAGCCCACGACGATCAACAATACCGAGACCTTTGCGGCGGTTCCCTGGATCATTCGCAATGGCGGACAGGCATATCTCGATGTGGGTCGCCCCAACAATGGCGGCACCAAGATCTTCTCGATTTCCGGCGATGTCGAGCGGCCGGGCAATTACGAGATTCCCCTGGGCACTCCGTTTGCCAGATTGCTGGAGTTGGCCGGCGGGATGCGTGATGGTCGTCGTCTCAAGGCCGTGATACCGGGTGGATCATCCATGCCGGTGTTGCCAGCCGACATCATGATGGCCTGCGATATGGACTACGACTCGATCGCCAAGGCGGGCTCGATGCTCGGCTCGGGCGCGGTCATTGTGATGGACGAAACGCGCTGCATGGTGCGTTGCCTTCTTCGTCTTTCCTACTTCTACTACGAGGAATCCTGCGGCCAGTGCACACCCTGTCGCGAAGGCA
>CAYYDO010000168.1:0-4509 GCA_964470595.1 uncultured Burkholderiaceae bacterium
ATCATGCGTGCCGAGGACGTGGGCTGGACGGCCAACAAGATCGTGCTTGGCAAACTCTCCGGTCGCAACGCATTCAAGCAACGGCTGAACGATCTTGGAGTCGAGTTTGAATCGGAGCAGTCGCTCAATGAGGCGTTTGCCCGCTTCAAGGATCTGGCGGATCGCAAGTCGGAGATCTTCGATGAGGATTTGCAGGCGCTTGTATCCGGTGATTCGATCGAGGAGGCCGATGAACACTACCGATTCCTCTCCCTCTCGCAGAGGTCGGAAACCGGCGAACGGCCCCAGGCCAGGGTGGTGTTCACGGTCGAGGGTCAGGAGGTCCGCGCCGAAGCGCAGGGTAACGGGCCGGTCGATGCGACGGTCAATGCCATTGAATCCCGGGTACGCAGTGGGTCGGAACTGTTGCTGTTCTCGGTCAGTGCAATCACCACCGGCACCGAATCCCAGGGTGAGGTGACCATGCGGCTGTCCAAGGCCGGGCGCATCGTCAATGGTGTCGGGGCTGACCCCGATATCGTGGTCGCCGCGGCCAAGGCTTACCTGAATGCGCTGAACAAACTGGAGAGCAAGGTCGAGCGACTCAATCCGCAATTGGTCTGATTGCGTTTTGTCGTTATAATTCAACGAGTTGCCAGCTCGGCAACGTTTACGCACGGCGGGCCCTGGCAGGCCCGGCCGCAAGTCCACAGGCATTTTCAGGAGAAGCCCATGCCCGTCGCCAGCATCAACAAGCCAGAAATCATGGCCCAGTTCCAGCGCGCCAAGAACGACACTGGAAGCCCCGAAGTGCAGGTAGCCCTGCTGACTGCCCGTATCAACGACCTGACCGACCACTTCAAGGCGCACGCCAAGGACCATCATTCCCGGCGTGGTCTGCTCAAGATGGTCAGTCGCCGTCGCAAGCTGCTCGATTACCTGAAGCGCACCAATGTTCAGGGCTATCGGGCGCTGATCGAGCGACTGGGTCTGCGCAAGTAAGCCGGTCCAGTGGAGTTCGCGATAGCACCCCACACGTCATCTCGTGACTGAATCCCGAAATGCCTGCCCGGTTCGTCCGTGCGGGCATTTTTTTTAAGCGAAGGAAAATGAGTGTTCAATATTGCAAAAGAAGAGTTTCAGTACGGTCAGCATAAGGTGGTGCTCGAGACGGGCGAGATTGCCCGTCAGGCCAGCGGTGCGGTGCTGGTCAATGTCGAGGACACCATCGTTCTCGCCACCGTGGTGGCTGCAAAAAACGCCAAGCCCGGCCAGGATTTTTTCCCCCTCACAGTGGATTACATCGAGAAGACATACGCCGCGGGCAAGATCCCCGGCGGCTTCTTCAAGCGCGAGGGGCGGCCATCGGAAAAGGAGACCCTGACATCGCGGCTGATCGATCGTCCGCTGCGTCCCCTGTTCCCCGATGGGTTCTACAACGAGGTTCAGGTGGTCTGCACCGTGGTGTCGCTCAACCCTGAAATCGATCCTGATATCCCGGCGATGATCGGCGCATCTGCGGCCATGGCCATCTCGGGGGTGCCATTCAATGGCCCCATCGGTGCCGCGCGCGTGGGCTACATCAACGGGGAATACATCCTCAACCCGACGGCCACCCAGCTCAAGTCATCGCGCATGGACCTCGTCGTTTCCGGAACCGAGTCTGCGGTGCTGATGGTGGAATCCGAGGCCGACCAGCTCTCCGAGGACGTCATGCTTGGTGGTGTCGTATTCGGCCACGAGCAGGGTCGTCTGGCGATCGCTGCAATCAACCGCCTCGTCGAAAAGGCAGGCAAACCGGAGTGGGACTGGAAGCCCGCAGCCAAGGATGAGTCGACATTGGCCCGCATTCGCGCTCTCGCCGAGGAGCCGCTGCGCGAGGCCTATCGCATTCGCAACAAGCAGGAACGTTCGACAAGGCTCTCCCAGGTGGCTGCCGAGGTGCAGGTCCGTCTGGCGGAAGAGGCCGCTGCCTCTGGTCAGGCTGCTGTGGACGGAAATCTCCTTGCAGAAACCCTGTTCGCCCTCGAGGCCAATGTTGTTCGTTCGCAGATTCTCGCGGGCGAGCCGCGCATCGACGGACGTGATACCCGCACGGTCCGACCCATTGCGATTCGCACGGGTGTGCTTCCCCGTACCCATGGAACGGCGCTCTTTACCCGGGGTGAAACGCAGGCTCTGGTCGTGGCGACACTCGGAACCACCCGCGATGAGCAAATCATCGACGCCCTGGCCGGTGAGTACCGTGAACGTTTCATGCTTCACTACAATATGCCGCCGTATGCCACGGGCGAGACCGGCAGGGTCGGTACGCCCAAGCGGCGCGAGATCGGTCACGGAAGGCTGGCCAAGCGTGCTCTGGTAGCGGTATTGCCGGCCCCGGAAGATTTCGCGTACTCCATGCGGGTCGTCTCCGAGATCACCGAGTCCAACGGCTCCTCATCCATGGCTTCGGTCTGCGGCGGCTGTCTGGCCCTGATGGATGCGGGGGTTCCCCTCAAGGCACATGTGGCCGGCATTGCGATGGGCCTCATCAAGGATGGCGGCAGGTTCGCGGTGCTCACCGATATTCTTGGCGACGAGGATCACCTCGGCGATATGGACTTCAAGGTTGCTGGCACCGAATCGGGTGTGACTGCGCTGCAGATGGACATCAAGATACAGGGGATCACCAAGGAAATCATGCAGGTGGCGCTCGCGCAGGCCCGCGAGGGCAGGCTGCATATCCTGGCCAAGATGAAGGCGACACTCGATCATGCGCGCGAGGAACTCTCCGAGTTCGCCCCTCGCCTGTACACCATGAAGATCAATCCCGAGCGTATCCGCGACGTGATCGGAAAGGGCGGCGCCACGATCCGTGCAATCACCGAGGAGACCGGGACCACCATCGACATCTCCGAGGATGGCTCGATCACCATTGCGGCAACCACTGCCGATGCGGCGCGGGCCGCCCAGAAGCGGATCGAGGAACTCACAGCCGAGGTGGAGGTGGGCAAGGTCTATGACGGCACGGTGCTGCGTCTGCTCGAGTTCGGTGCCATCGTCTCCATCCTGCCGGGCAAGGACGGACTGCTGCACATTTCGCAGATCGCCAATGAACGCGTGAATCAGGTGTCGGACTACCTCAAGGAGGGGCAGGTGATTCGGGTCAAGGTTCTCGAGGCCGACGACAAGGGTCGCCTGCGTCTGTCGATGAAAGCGCTTATCGAGACCCCGGAGGCCGCGCCGGATCAGCCGCAGTCCTGATGTTAAAATCTGGTGCAATGCAACGTCGCCCTTGGGTGATTGGCAACTGGAAGATGAACGGCAGCATTGCTGCCAACGAGGAGTTGCTCTCCGGGCTCCTCTCCTGTGCTGATCGGTGGGATATGGACAAGGCCCCGGAGGTCTCCGTGGCGGTTCCTGCGCCCTATCTTTTTCAGGCGATTGCCCGGTTGAAGGGCAGTGGGCTGACCTGGGGTGCGCAGGATGTGTCAACTGAAACATCCGGTGCGTATACGGGCGAAGTTGCGGCAGTGATGTTGTCCGACTTTCAGGCAGCGTTTTCGCTTGTGGGTCACTCCGAACGTCGTGCACGTCACGGCGAGTCGGATCAGGTGGTGGCGGCGAAGGCGCTTCGATTGGCCGAGTCGGGAATGACGCCTGTGGTGTGTGTGGGTGAGTCGCTGACGGTGCGGGAACAGGGCAGGGCGCTCGATGTGGTGTGCGGGCAGGTATCCCAGGTGCTGGCGCCGTTAAAGGCAGCCGGACTTCTCGAGAGCGTGGTGATCGCCTACGAGCCGGTCTGGGCAATCGGTACGGGTCGCAGTGCAACGCCCGAGCAGGCCCAGGAGGTTCACGCGGCGATCCGGGAGACGGTGGCCGCCATGGATTCACGCGTTGCCGCAGTGATGCGTCTGCTTTACGGTGGGAGCGTCAAGGCGGAGTCGGCAGCGAGGCTGTTTGCCTGTGCCGATATCGATGGGGCACTCGTTGGGGGGGCGTCACTTGACGCCGCAGAGTTTTCGCGAATCGCCGAGGCGGCGATGTCGCACTGAAGGAAGAGCGTATGGGCTGGTTGACCAATCTGATGCTGACAATCCAGGTGCTGAGTGCAATCGGCATCATCGTGCTCGTGTTGCTTCAGCAGGGCAAGGGCGCAGACATGGGTGCCGCATTCGGCTCGGGTTCAGCCGGATCCGTGTTCGGCGCCTCTGGTTCGGCCAATTTTCTCAGCCGTTTTACTGCCGTGCTTGCGGTCGTGTTTTTTGTTGCGACCCTCGCATTGTCGTATCTCGCGACGCAGAACCGCAGACCGTCGGATGCAGGCAGTGTGATGCAGTCGGCTCCCGAGGTTCCGACCGGTGTTCCGGTACCATCCTCACCGTCGTCGGCTCCGGCTGGCGCAGGGACAAAGTCCGAGGTACCTGGGGGAGGTAACAAGAAGTAGATTTGCTTGAGCAGTCGGGTAGTATGGGTTTTGGGAGAGTTTTGCTGCCGACGTGGTGAAATTGGTAGACACGCTGTCTTGAGGGGGCAGTGGCGCAAGCT
>CAYYDO010000169.1:0-4480 GCA_964470595.1 uncultured Burkholderiaceae bacterium
CCGGGCAAGGCGAATCTGCCATTCATGACCATCGGTGTCGGCTCGCCGATTCTGCGTGCTCTCGGTCTGCGTAAACTCAGGCTCATGGGGGCGCCGGTGAAGTACAACGCCATTTCTGGTTTCAATCTCGAGGTGGTGGCATTTCTTGGGCCGGATGACTGAGGCTGCTGCGTCATGACGATCCGTCTCGTGGTGTCCTCCCGCCTGCCCACCGCCTCGGCTGTCTTTGATGTGCACGGATTTCTTGACACCGAGACATCCAAAGAGCACCTTGCCCTCACTCTGGGCGACGTCGCTGCCGATCCTCCTCCACTGTGCAGAATCCATTCCGAGTGCCTTACTGGTGACGCACTCTTCAGTCTCCGATGCGACTGTGGCGCACAACTGGAAGCGGCTCTGGAAATGATTGCGGCCGAAGGGCGAGGTGTGTTGCTCTACCTGCGTCAGGAGGGGCGAGGCATAGGACTTCTCAACAAGCTGAAGGCCTATGAATTACAGGATCGCGGTGCAGATACTGTCGAGGCCAATGAGCGGCTGGGATTCGCCCCCGATCTGCGCAGATTCGATATCGGCGCCGATATGCTCACTCATCTGGGTGTAAGAGCCGTGCGCCTCATGACGAACAATCCACGAAAACTGAAAGCCCTCGCTGACCGGGGAATTGTTGTGACCGACCGGATTCCAATTGCGATTGCACGCAATCCTCATAACGAGCGGTATCTCGCCACCAAGGCGGCGAAACTCGGACATTTGCTCAATGAGGGCCTGCCCGGCGGCAAGCCCTGAACCGGGTTGGTCGGCCTAACTGTAACTGTAGAAGCCTTGACCGCTCTTTCGGCCCAGTCTTCCGGCGGCAACCATTTCCTTGAGCAGTGGCGCTGGTCTGTACTTGGGATCGTTGAACCCCTCGTAGAACGTCTCCATGATGGCCAGCATGGTGTCAAGTCCGATCAGGTCAGCAAGGGCGAGCGGACCGATGGGGTGGTTGCATCCCAATTTCATGCCGGTATCGATATCCTCCGCACTGGCGAGGCCCTCCTGAAGGGCGAAGATCGCCTCGTTGATCATCGGGCAAAGTATGCGGTTGACCGCAAATCCGGGGCTGTTCCTCGCAGTGATGGCTGTCTTGCCGAGAGTTGCGACCAGATTCTGGGCGACATCCCGCGTCGTTGGCGCGGTCTGAATGCCCACGATCAGTTCGACCAGCGCCATCATGGGAACGGGGTTGAAGAAGTGTGTACCGATGAAACGTGCCGGATGGTTTACACCGGCCGCTAGCTCGGTTACGGACAACGACGATGTGTTGGTGGCGATGATGGTCTCTGCAGAGACCTCTGCATCAATCTGCTTGAGGATGCGCTTTTTGAGTTCAAGGTTTTCTGTCGCCGCCTCGATGACCATCTGACGATCCCCGAGCGCGGCATAGTCGGTCGTGCCCTTGATTCGGCCGAGAATCTCCTGCTTTTCTGCAGGCGTCATCTTCTCTTTCTTGATCAAGCGATCAAGGCTTGCCGATATGGTGCCGACTCCGCGCGCGACTGCCTGATCCGAGACATCGATCATGACCACGTCGATACCTGAAGCAGCGCACACCTGGGCAATGCCGTTTCCCATGGTGCCCGCGCCAATTACGCCAATTTTTGAAATGTTCATGTTTTTTCCCTGAGCGATAAGAATGATGCGATGCGACCCGCTTCGAAATCCTGCGCTGAAAGTGACTGGGCCGGAGAAGACGCGTCAGGACTGGATTTTGCATCAACCCTACATCCTGTGCAGGATTGCGCAAGGTGTCGGGCCATTGCGCTCCGTCAGCAGGTGAGAGCGTCGCGCTCATCTACAATCAGACAGTTGCGTGTCTCCCCGCACGCCGCCTCACATGTCCATTCCCCTCACGACCGCTTCGCATCAGACTTGCAGTGACAACCGTTGACCCCCTCGGAGACGACGTCTCCTATCGCCGTCTTCTGGGGCGTTATCCCACAGGCGTCTGTATCGTTACAGCCCTTCCCGAGAATTCGGATCCGGTGGGTATGGTGGTGGGATCCTTTGTGTCCGTGTCGCTGGACCCGCCTCTGGTCGGGTTCTTTCCAGGCCGGTACTCGTCGACCTGGCCCCGCATCGCATCGGCAGGACGCTTTTGTGTCAACGTTCTCAGTCAGGAGCAACGGTCGCTTTGTGAGCGATTCAGTTCGAAAAGCGCGAGCCGATTCGACGCCATCGAGTGGGACGTCACCCCTGGAGGTGCTCCCCGATTCCCGGATGTGATGGCATGGATCGATTGCGATATTTTCTCCGCGACGGATGCCGGGGATCACCTGTTTGTGCTCGGCCGCGTAACCGGAATCGCCGCAGGTGATGGCCGCAGCCCTCTCATTTTCTTCGCGGGGGGCTACGGCCAGTTCAGTCGTCCCGACTGAGCATCAGGCGTTACGGAAGGCAGGCTTGCGTTTCTCAACGAAGGCAGCCATGCCCTCTTTCTGGTCCTGTGTGGCAAAGGTCGCATGAAACACGCGCCGCTCGAAAAGCAGTCCCTCGGTCAAGGATGATTCAAATGCGCGATTCACCGATTCCTTGACCATCATGACCGTTGGCAGCGAGTAGGACGCAATCGCGGTTGCAGCTTTCAGCGTCTCGTCAAGAAGTTGATCCGCGGGAATGACGCGTGCAACCAGGCCGGCCCGTTCCGCCTCCTGGGCATCCATCATGCGACCCGTCAGGCAGAGATCCATGGCTTTTGCCTTGCCGATCGCTCGCGGCAGCCTCTGAGTTCCACCGGCGCCGGGGATGATTCCAAGCTTGACCTCGGGTTGCCCGAATTTCGCGTTGTCTGCTGCGAATATCATGTCGCACATCATGGCGATCTCGCAGCCGCCTCCGAGGGCAAACCCGGCAACAGCAGCAATCACCGGTTTGCGGGCGGTACGGATGCGTTCCCAGTTCCGGGTGATGAAGTCGGTCTTGTAGGCATGCATGTAGTCGTAGTCCTTCATCAGTCCGATGTCGGCACCCGCGGCGAAGGCTTTTTCATTTCCTGTGATGATCATGCAACCGATGTCATCGTTCGCTTCAAACTGATCGATGGCTGCGCTGATACCGTCGACCACATCGTTGTTGAGCGCATTGAGGGCATCGGGACGATTGATCCGCATAAGGCCCACTTTGCCGTGGGTTTCGGTCAGTACGACTGAGGTCATGCTGTTTCTCCCTTGATGAGGTTGCTGTTGCTCTCTGGCGCGTTCGTTTGCCCCGAAGAGAATCCACCCTGCACCTTACCTCAAACTTTTTGCGCCTGACGGGGCGGGGAGATCGTGATGGCGTCCCACCCCTGTTTTTTGTAGACTTTTCCGCATTGATTGCATTTCCGGTCACGTGTTCAATCCTGTGCCGTTCCAGAGAGGGGAAGATGCCAGACGTCCTGATCAGCGAGGTGGGCCCTCGGGACGGCCTTCAGTCGATCTCCAGGATCATGCCGACTGCCGACAAGTGCGCCTGGATTACGGCGCTCTCGGATGCGGGGCTCCAGGAAATCGAGGTGGGATCATTCGTGCCAGCGACCCTGCTCCCGCAACTCGCGGATACGAGCGCAGTGGTCACGCATGCCTTGTCCATCCCCGGTCTGGTGGTGACCGCTCTGGTACCCAATCTCCGCGGTGCCAGAGATGCGATGCGTGCGGGCGTTCACAAGATCACCATTCCTTTTTCGGCAAGTGAGGCGCATTCCCTTGCCAACGTTCGCAAAACGCACTCTGAAATGATTTCGGAAGTCCGCGCGATTCTTGGCTTGCGCGAGGAGAGCGGTCACACCTGCGTGATTGAGGTCAGCTTGTCCACCGCCTTTGGATGTTCGATTGCGGGGCTGGTTGCCGAGGATGACGTGCGCAGGCTTGCGTGCGAACTGGCCGCTATGGGTGTCGATGAGATCGGGCTTGCGGACACGACGGGGTATGCCAACCCGGCCCAGGTGCGCAGGCTGTTTTCTCGGGTCAGCTCCGATATCGGCTCCCGGTGTACAAGTGCACATATGCACAACACCCGGGGTCTCGGTCTGGCCAATGTCATGGCTGCATTCGATGCGGGAATCCGGGTGTTCGACAGTTCCATGGGCGGGATCGGCGGATGTCCCTTCGCTCCGGGAGCATCTGGCAATGTGGTCACGGAGGATATGGTGTTCATGTTCGAGGCCATGGGTGTTGCAACCGGGGTGAAGTTTGACGCCCTGATGGCTGCACGCCAGGCATTTGCCAGTGGGTTACCCGACGAGCCCACATATGGCATGGTGCCGGCAGCCGGCCTTCCCAAGGGCTTTGTCGGCGCCTCGTCATTGGTGCCGGGCTCTGCTGCGGGAGCGCTGAATTGAGCGTCGGTCGCGCGAACATGCAAGAGGGCCCGGATCTTCCGCTGCGGGGTGTTCGTGTGGTCGAGTTCGCGCACATGGTGATGGGCCCGACCTGCGCGAGGGGGCCGGCCGATCTGGGGGCGG
>CAYYDO010000170.1:0-3526 GCA_964470595.1 uncultured Burkholderiaceae bacterium
CCTCTACCATGGCGATTTTAGCCAGATAATGCGTTGAGCCGACATAAGTTCCAGTCCACCCGGTAAACGCCGTGTTATCAATGCGAAAACTGACATTCCCCGACTCGCTGACATTGGTGGGGCGCACGATAAAGATCTTGCCGTCACCGCTTTCGTGGGTGATCGTCCAGCCAAGCGGCGCCACCTTCATGGTCATGGCCGCGCCGGAACCGGCAGCGCCTGGGTTGCCACCGTCAATCTCAAACCACACCTGAGTGGTGCTGACCTGCATCACCCGATGCTCGCCGTTGTAGGCGGCAGGCGATACCCCATCGACCTGGATAACTGAATCTTGCAGATAGGCATGGCCGCCGCTAAAGGTAGCCACCGCCCACCCCTTGGCAGCATCAAACGACAGGGAGTTAATCGTCAGGGTGCCAAAGCCGGTGACCAGTACCGCCTTGAGCAGCGCAGCCAGGGCGCCGTCTGCGGTATCGCCCATGCTCGGGGCGCCTTGCATTTCGCTTGCAAACCATTTGACCTTGTATTCAGCCATGTTGCCGTTCTCCATTGCGGGGCGCAGCTCTACAAAAGAGTGCCCCACGAAAAATAATGGGTGGGGCACGGTGCCCCACCCTGTTAGCGGTTAACGTTGCCGCGCAGTTGCAGCTCAAAGCGGTCGCTTTCGCTGGCCGCCACCGATTGCAGCACGGTACGGATGGCCCAGATCGGGAAGTTGGCCGCTTTGGTGTTGAAACGCAGCACGTTACCGCTCGCCCACCCTGCACCCCAACCGCGCTTGTCCAGCCGAAAATAGGGCTGGCCGTTGTTGGGGTTGATGGGGGCAAAGTCGGTATTCACATCCCCCAGCGCGATCTGGCCCACATGCTCCCCGACCAGCACAAAGCTGGTACTGGTCTGGAAGATGATGGCCCAGCGCTCCTCCAGGGTGGCGCGATTGGTCACCACGATGGGGAAATCGGTGTCGTTGTACTGCGCCGTGCTCTGGTCGCCGTCTACAAAGTCCTGCCATTTGTTCGTCCAAACCTTCTGGTCAAACAGGTTGGTGTAACGCGCCCACAAGTCGCCCATGATCAGTGCTGACGACACCAGGGTGTCAGCGGCGTCATAGGCGTGAGACAGGGGGCGGGCCAGCACCAGGCGGCCAGAGATCTCCACATCGGTGACCAGGCTCATATCCTCAATCCGGTGAACCACCGCCAGCGGTTCCACATAGCCGGTCAGGTTCAACGGGGTGGCCAGGGTGACCACGCCGCTATCCAGATTGGCGCTGTAGAGCGCAGGATCTAGCCGCTTGCCGTTCTTATCCTCCACATGGCAGTAAGCCAGCCGCTGGCGACCGGTGTTGAACTGCTGGCCAGCCGTCACCCCCATCGGGTAGGCACCGCGCTTGGTGCTATGCACCACCACGATGTTTCCCTTGCGGATAAACGGCACCCGGCCATCAGACGGCAGCCGCACCGGATCCAGCCCGATAATGTCGGCATCGAGCGGCAGATAGCTGAACACCACGCAGTTAAAGCGAATGGAGTCCGCCACCACGCTGATCGGCTTCCAAATCTTGCCATCCTCCCCCACCTGTTCGGCGTCATACCATGGCTGGGTCTCGTTGCCCGCTGCCGTGACCTTGCGGCCAAAGCGCACGGTCACGATGCCGGTCTGATAGTTCACCTTGCCATCCATGTCGGTGGTGGTGAAAAAGCCGTCCCCGTCTGCCGTGGCCTCGATACGGCGCCCGCTCGCGGTGTTGGCGCTGATGTAGAGGCTGCCCGGTGCCAAGGGTGCGCCTGGGGTGCGGAACGTCACCGCATCCACTGACTGGGCACTGAATGAGGTGGCCAGACTCTGGAGCGATGGCTGGGCCGGTTGCCCGGCTGCCCAGTCGGCCAGCACCGCCAACCCGTTGGAATAGTCGATGGTGCCCGCCTGGATGCCTGCCCCGGTTGAGGGATCCGGGTCGCGGTAGAGCAGCCCTTGCCGGTCAACGTAGGTAGAGCCGCCCAGGGTGAAGCGCATCGACCCCTCCAGAATCGCCTCGGCAAAGCCTGGGGTAACGTCTATGCGCAGCGCCTGAGCGGTCAGGGTGGCATTCTGGGCCTCGGCGCTGTTGTTGTTGCGGTAGGTCACATCCACCCACCCCTGTTCCCCATCAGGGAAGGTGTAAGCGGTGTTGTGGTACTCGATACCGGTCATCGTCCAGCGCTGCACTGCGATCTGGTTGTTGCCTTCCCAGCGGGTGCCCACGGTCACCCAGGCGTATTTCGGCTTGGGCAGAGGACTGGAGCCATCCGGCATAAAGTGCAGGGTGCCCGCCGCATAGTCGATGGCACCCAGCACCACACCGCTGGCATCGATCAGCTTGCCCAGCCCGTCATCGCGCAAGGTGATGATGGGATCGCGGGTCTGGATCACCAGCTCCTGATCGTCCACATCAAACTTGTGATAGAGGGCGTTGAACTTGACCCGCACCGATCCCGGTGTGAGGTTGTGGGCGCCGCCGCCGTCCTTGCCGTCCAGGGTGATGGACAAGTGCCCCTGCACCCCCGGCCCCGTCAGACGGTTTGGCTCGATATGGCGCTCGGTCACCGGCTCACCGTACTGGTACTGGGCGGCGTACTCCTGACCCAAGGCGGGCAAGGTAACGTGCTCCAGATCGATGATCCCCTCGGCATAGTTGATGATGCCGGTGATATCGCCGCTTATCTTGCCGTCCCCCGCCACATCGGTGGCCCGCTTGCCATCGCCCCAGGTGAGGATCACGCTCTTGGGGGTGATCCCCTTGTGGGGGAGCTGCCAGGCGCTTTTGCCGATGCTGATGGCCTGCCCGCTGCGGTTGGTGTAGTTCACCGGGGTGGCCCAGCTGAACATGATGGAGGTATCCACATCCGGCAGGGCGCCCAGGGTCAGCATCACCGACCCGGTGGCCAGGTTGATGGTGCCAGAGCCATAAGAGCGGTCTAGCCCCAACAGCTCCCCGCGCCCGTTGTCTTTCAGGTCATACCATTTGCCTTGCGCCATAAAGCTGACGGTAGTGGTGCCCTGCGCCGGGGTCGGATGCAGGGTGATGGTGTAGGCATAGCCCCGGTTGTTGGCGGCGATCTGGATCTGGGCCGTGTCAGCAATACGGGCAGGGCGGGCAGCTGGCCAGAAAGAGACGGTCTTGCTCTGGGTGCCGTAGTTCGGGCACTGGGCATTGAACTCCAGCTGGCCACGGCCATAGTCGATGGAGCCGACTACCGACCCGGCAACAACCAGCTCGCCGCCCTTGTCGGTGATGGTCGCCGCGCCGATGGTGATGGTCACCGTGCCAGGCTTGGCACCGCTGCCCAGGAACAGGCCACGGCTCGGGGCGATCACCGCTGCGGTGTTGATGCTCACCAGCCCCCGGCCAGAATCGACAAGGCTGGCCAGCTCACCGGCAGCAGTCAGATCCACCGCTGGGGTCTCGCTGCGGGCAGCAGGCACCAGCTGGGTAAGGATGGTCTTGGCCCGTACCTGCATCTGCCCAAAGGCGGCATCTTCCCCC
>CAYYDO010000170.1:3536-3832 GCA_964470595.1 uncultured Burkholderiaceae bacterium
CAAAGTAGTTGGCCGCATCCGCCACCACGGTTTCACGCAGGGCGGTCTTGGGGTTGGTCACCACATCATAGGGGGTCGGCTGCTCACCCTCGAAAGTGAAGCGCAGCGGATCCGCCAGGGTGCAGGTGACCACGTTGCGGGTGAACTCGGGCAGACCTTGCACCTGGAACTTGGTCAGCTTCTGGGTTACCTCCAGCACCCGCACATACTGCTCGAACTCCCCGGCCTTGTTCTCGTTGCCGACCATCACCAGGGTTTCGCCCACCTCGGGCACTCGCGCCTCAACCCGCTGGAAG
>CAYYDO010000170.1:3842-4480 GCA_964470595.1 uncultured Burkholderiaceae bacterium
GGGTATCGTAGAGAAAACCCTGCCACTTGGGGCCACGCGCCAGATAGCGCTCCACCACATCGCGGGCGTTGTTGCGGGTGTCGTGGTGGTCTTTGGTGGTCATCAGGGCAAGGCCCACGTTCGGATCGTAGGGCGGCAGCAGCACGGCGGCATTCGCACCATAGTAGGTGTCGGTGTCGTCAGTCTGCACCGCCAGAAATACCTTGCGCAGGTTCACCACCCCATAGGCCCGATCCAGATCGCTGATATCGGGAAACATTGAGTTATGTTCGCCGCTGACGATCTCCTTGCCGGTGATGCGCCCGCCACCGTCCTCGGTGTCCGTCATCCGCTGGCTGGCCATCAGCTTGATATCGCCAGATAGAATGGTCATGGGGTTACCTCAGTCAGATTCAGGGTCAGGGTGTAGGGGTGATCACCGTCTGGGTCAGCCAACTCGTACAAGGGCGTGGCCACCACACCAGGGCGGCGCCACATCACGGTGCGGGCCACGCCATCGAGCAGGGTCAACGTCATCAGCCGAGCCACCTGTGCCTCCAGCACCTTGAGCTCCTGCACCTTGGCACGGGAGCAATGCCCGCTCAGGGTCAGCGGCCGTCCCTCGGGCTTGGCGGTCTCCTCCACCAACAGGGCGCCGC
>CAYYDO010000171.1:0-4441 GCA_964470595.1 uncultured Burkholderiaceae bacterium
GCGGCGAGTGACCGGTGGGCAGGAGCACGGGGAGCCGACTCAGGCAGTTCGGAAAGTCTTCGGTGGCCTGCCTGTTGATCATCGCGGTCGGCCCGACCCAGGCGACCGGACACGAGATGAGAAGTCGGCTGATCACCTTCAGATTGGGGTTGGGGGGTGCAGGCTCACCCGCCAGAACGATGTCCAGTTGATGCAGGGCGACTTCGGCCATCAGCTCGTCGAAGTCTCCCTCGTGACAGGTGATTCTGAGGCCGGGCGTCTGCAGTATGGGATTGAGCAAGGCGTGCGCGGCAAGCTTGGACAATCCATCGGACATCCCCACGGTAAGGCGTACCGCCGGCAATGTGGCGGCCTCGCGCACTTCCCGGGGAATGGCCTGCCCGATCTGGAAAATCTCCTCGGCCCGCTCGAACGCGGCGCGCCCGGCCTCGGTCAGGGTGACGCCCCGGCCTTCGGGTTTCAGCAACTCATGGCCAAGGGATTTTTCCAGCTCACGCACCTGTGCACTGACGGTCTGTACCGCCATACCCAGCCGTTCGGCACCGCGTGATATCCCGCCCGCCTTGGCCACGACCCAGAAGTAGTGGAGATGCCGATAGTTCAGTTGCTGCATGCGATCCCTGCTCCCGATGTCAATGAATGCAACGGGATAGTAATCGCCTTTTCATTCGGAAAAACCGAATGGTCTCAGAAACGTGTGTGAACCCGGAGGGCAATCACATCCACCGGCCCGCGCATCGCGTTATAGGCCGGGTTCCGGATGTGCTGGTATCCGCTGGTGAGCCACACGCCGCGGCGCACATTCCAGCTGTAAAAGGCTTCCAGAATCATTTCAGGTCGAAAGTCGATCCTCCCGTCGCCAATGAAAAACGAGAGGCCACCGGCTTCGAGATAGCGTCGGCGCTGAGCGGACAGGGAGTTCGACATGAGCGCGATTCCCGCACTGTCTCCAGCCCTGTTCCATCGCACCCCGTCTGCGGTCAGCCCCGTCGCGAGTGATTGGTCCACCTCGGTAAACGCCTGTGTCTCCGAGCGTCCGTCCGAGCGCATTCCGCGAAAGAAGACCCCGAGGCCGCGGCCAGTCGCCTGCTCGATATTCACACCGACTCCGTGTTTGATTCTCGGCCCATGGCGCACCGCCGGGAGGGTCTGAGGGTCGACGGAGGGGTTGTCGAGAAGCGCATTGCGTGCATCGTCAAAACCGGCAAGCACCCCCTTGTTGCGATAGGCCAGCAGGCGCAGTTTCCCGGGAAGATCGGGTATCAGCTCCACGGTGCGTTCGATTTCGATCTGGTCGCCGTAGTGGCGCAGCACACGGGTGTCGATCGACAGCCCGTTCGGTTCTCTGGGCACGGTCATGCGGCCAAATCGCAGCGCCCAGTCATCGCGAATGATCTCCACCACTGCGCCCCAGCCAAAGCCGCGTGCATCGGCAGCATAGTCCCAGGCGGCATATGTCCAGCTGCCCCAGTTCATGAACTGGGTGCGGGGGTCCTTGGCATAGCTGTTGTCATCGAAGACATCGAGCAGCGAGAAGTTGCCGACCGTCAGGACAGTCCGGTTTCGATCCACCATGCCCGCCATCTGATTGATGTCGGCGTCCAGCTGTTCGGTCCCGCCGCCCTGATTCCAGGTGTGGCGCACGAACAGCCGCTGTCTGTAGAGCTTTGGCGTTGATCCGCCGGAGCGGGTGATCTCGCCATTGGTGAACCCTCCGAGGCCGACCAGGCCCGGGTGAAAGGGCACTCCCGATGCAATTTCCGGGTTCAGATAGATCTCCCCTCCCTGCCAGACCCGCATGCCCCAGTGGGCGGTGAGCGAGAGGGTGTACATGCGTGCGGCCTCACTGCCCAGGCTGTTGCGACTCTGGGCGGCCGAGTTGAAGCCGGGATGCCACTGCCAGTTCCAGGTGGCCTGATACTGGGCGCTGTGTGTCTCATGTGGTGTCTCGGCCCGGGCCTGAGGTGTCATGAGCACACAGATCGCGAGCCAGGAAGTGATGCCTGCGAGTTTCATTGGAAGAGCGCTCGCAATTCTTACGATCGAGCGTGTCGGGACAGAACGCCGATCTTCCGGCAGCAGTGTGACAGTGGTGTTGCCCTGCGCGGATCAGAGCGGTTGGCCGTGCCGGAGGATGCGTTGCGCCGACCGCCTTCTGGTGTCAGTGCCCCCGTCCTCCGTTGCGGCATTCCGGTGGGAGTCCATACCCTGCCGACCGGACTTTCGCATCGATGTCGAACTCCACTTCGAACCAGATGCAAAAGGGTGAATGAAACCGATAGGCCCAGAACTCTCCGCGTTTGCGGGCCAGTTCGGTCTTGACGAAGGACGGACCGATCAGAAGTTCGACCTGCGCGGCCGTCATGCCTGGAACAACCCGGCTGAAGTTTTCCTCGGTCAGAACCTGCTCCAGACCGATCACCTTTCCATCGGAGTCCAGTGTCACCACATAGGTGTGTTTCCCATAGGGCCCTCGCGGGTAGACCATGCGCACACCGGACTGTGTTGGCTGCTCGACTGCCGGTGACCCCATCACGGAAACGACATCCGCCCGGTCCTTGCCCAGCAAATCCGCTTTCGGCTCATACGCTGGAGTGCTGGCACACCCGGCCAGCAGGGCTGTCAGCGCCACGGTGAAGAAGAGGGCGAAGCGTCGGATGTGCATGCGCATGAATCACCTACCTGGGCGCGATTCTGCGCTTTCCAGTCAGCCGGCTGCCCGGATTCCCCTCCAGCATTCCCGAGAACTCACCGTCGCGAATCTCCCCGAGCACCACATGACGACGGTTGGCGTTGTCAGTGAATTCGAACCGGAAGGATTCACCGCGAATGCGTCCATTCTCGAATGCAATGCGACGCTGGGAGCCCGAGTCGATCACACCGTCAAAGAACTGTGTCTTCTGGCGAATTCGCAGGTGGGCAGTATCGAGGCCCGGCAGGCCATTGATCTGCCAGTCGCCGTCGAGCGTGGCGGGCACGATCCAGAGAAAGGCGCTCTCTCCGGAACTGAGCCGCGTTTCCTGATCCGCTGTCCAGGCCTCGATGCGAAACGTGTTCGAGACCACCCGCGTGCCCGGCTTCAGGGCAAGAATCCGTGGCCGCAGCTTCGTGTTCAGGGCCTCGCCCAGGTAGAGCGTCAGAACCGTAGCCTCGGAGAAATCATCGACGAAGATATCGCCGCGCTTGAGCGTGACCAGATGCTGCACGCCTGCCCGCTGCGCGTTGCGTTGCGAGAGCGCCACCAGATCCGGGTTGTACTCGATGCCGACCGATCTGACGCCGTATTTTCTGGCGGCCTCGATCGGGATCACGCCGTCGCCGGAGCCAAGATCGACGACCACATCGCCCGGTTTCACATCGGCCATCGCCAGCATCTGATGCGCGGCATCCACCTTGGTCGGCACCCACATGACATCCTTGCCGTGGGTGGCCATGCCAAGCCGGAACTGATCGTCACCGTAGTTGCGCGTGGCGCAGCCAGTAATTGCCAGCATGCCGCCTGCCAGCGTGAGGCCTGCGATCATGCGCAGCACCCGCCGAGCGGGAGGGTTGCTTTGGGTTTCGTGAGAGTGGGTCATTTGGGATTTGGTGGCTCGGGGCAGTATCGAACCAGCGACGCAAGGATGGAGAGCCTCGTTATCGGTCCGCATTGAGGTGGCCTGTCTTTACAAAAATAGTGCACCCCTCTTTGCTGAACGGCTGATGCAGGCTCATGTGCGGGCTGCGAATCCAGGATCCTTCCGGGTAGGTGCCGTGCTCGTCTTCGAACACGCCGCTCACCACAAAGACTTCCTCACCACCATAGTGCCGATGGGGGCTGAAGTATGTCTGCGGTGCCCAGCGTACCAGTGTCGAACCGGTTCCTTGCCGCATCAATGGCATGACATGAAGCCCGGGAACCAGGCCCTGGGGCCAAGGGGCAGCATTCGTGTCCACGACCTCCCGTTCCGTTTGATCAGGCCCCAGGTGCCGAAGTTTCACGAATAGCGTGCATCCGGCAGCGCTGAAAGGCGTGTGGGAGGAGCCCGGTGGATTCATGATGTAGGTGCCCGCGGGATAGTCTCCGGTCTCATCGCTGAACACACCATCCAAAACAAGAATCTCCTCGCCAAGGTCATGGTCATGAGCGGGGAATCGGGCGCCAGGTTCGTAGTGCACGATGGATGTCGCGCGGGCAAGTTCGTCTCCCACGCGCTCGAGCAATCGTCGTTTTACACCCTGTGCCGGGCTCTCGGACCACGGAAGTGTCTGGTGATTCAATACGACGCGCTGGTTGCGGTCTGCGTGCAATTCGACGAACGTTTGCATGTCGGCACCTGTATTCGATCGGCGATATGAACGGTACGCTCTGCGAATCGTCTGTTCAGTGCCTACCCGCTTGGATCGTGGTGGCTCGGGGCGGAATCGAACCACCGACACAAGGATTTTCAGTCCTCTGCTC
>CAYYDO010000172.1:0-4441 GCA_964470595.1 uncultured Burkholderiaceae bacterium
GACGGGCCATACACCACATAGCCGGCCGCGATCTGACGGATGCCCGGCTGCAGAAAGGCGCGGGCAAGGGCGGTGTCGTCCGGTGTTGCGGAAAGATCAGCAGGCCGGGGCAGGATGGAAAAGATGGTGCCGATGGACACATTGACATCGATGTTCGATGAGCCATCGAGGGGATCGAAGAGCAGCAGCAGCGCGGCATCCGCACCGCCCGTGCGTACCGGTTCCTCCATCTCTTCGGAGGCCACCGCAAAGGCACCGCCCTCGGCTGCGGCCGCCAGCAGGATATCGTTGGCGATGACATCGAGTTTCTTCTGATGTTCGCCCTGCACGTTGTCGCTGCCAGCCTCGCCGAGCACGCCGGCCAGGGCGCCCCGGCGCACGGCCGCGCTGATATCCTCGCAGGCATGCGCAATGCGCAGGATGAGTTGCGAAACGCCCGGCGAAGCGGGCTGCGTCTGAAGGTATTCGGCAAGTGTCGTTGGCATGACGGAATTATCCGACACCTGAAGCGCGATAGCCCAGGCCCGATTCCGCAAACCCGACAACGAAAGACGCGTACCGCAAGGCCAGCATCCCGAGCATCCGGCAGGATTCCCCCACGGTCTCACATGAGCATGCATTCACCGCCACCGATTCCACGACAGTTCGCCAGCACCGCCCGACTTCTGCCCGAGCAGGCCTTTGCGCAACTGGCGCGGGCCCATGTGGGCGTGGTCGGTCTGGGCGGCGTGGGTTCATGGGCGGCCGAGGCCCTGGCCCGCAGCGGCGTGGGCAGGCTCACCCTGATCGACATGGACCACGTGGCGGAATCGAACATCAACCGCCAGGTGCAGGCGCTGCATTCCACGCTCGGCATGGCCAAATCGCATGCGCTCGCCGAGCGTCTGAGAGACATCGCACCATCCTGTGCCATCAGCGCCGTCGACACATTTCTGGATGCCGACAATGCCTCGGCACTGCTCGCACCGGGGATATGGATCGACGCGACCGACGACCCGAGGGCCAAGCGCGCGATGATCCTGCACATGCGCGATGCGCACCGTCTGCACGATCTGATCGTGAGCGGGGGTGCCGGCGGCAAGACCGATCCCACCCGCATCATGCGGGCCGATCTCGCCGAGACGAGTCAGGATCCGCTGCTGTCCGCGCTGCGCTACAGCCTGCGACGCCAGCACGGATTTGCCCGCAAGGGGCGGATGGGCGTGCGGGTGGTATTCAGCACGCAGGCCATGCAGAGCGCGCAGGATTGCGACCCCTCCGCGCGTCTGGCCTGCGCGGGTTATGGCTCGATGGTGACGGTCACCGCGGCCATGGGTCTGGCTGCGGCCGCCGAAGCCATGCACCGGGCGGCCAGCATGCGCGCGCCGCCCGGGCCTGAGACGCCCTGACGGGCCTCAGGGCTGGCAGAAAAGAGACCAGCCCGCGAAGAGCCCACGGGACCTGTTCGCGCGGTTTCTCAGGGAATCAGCACCGAGCAGCCAGTGGTCTTGCGGCCCTCCAGATCGGCATGGGCGCGTCGCACCTCGGCCATGGGATAGCTGCGCTCGACAGGAATGACCACCTTGCCGGAGGCCACCAGACGCACCAGTTCGTTGGCGGTCAGTTCCAGTTCGGCGCGGGTCTCGGTATAGGGCATGAGCGAAGGGCGCGTGAGAAAGAGCGTGCCCTTGAGTGCCGTGAGTTCAACAGGGGGCACCTTGCCCGAGGCATTGCCGAAACTCACCATCAGGCCGTACTTGCGCAGGCTGTCGAGCGAACCCTGAAAGGTGTCCTTGCCCACGGAATCAAAGACCACATCGACGCCACGGCCGCCGGTGATCTCGCGCACCCGATCGGGCACGCTCTCGCGGCTGTAGACGATGGTGTGATCGCAGCCCCACTTGCGCGCAAGGGCGGCCTTTTCATCCGAGCCGACCGTGCCGATGACGGTCACGCCCAGCAGCTTGGCGATCTGGATGGAAATCAGACCGACGCCGCCGGCAGCGGCATGAAAGAGAATCACGTGGCCCTTTTGCACATTGGCCGTGCGACGCAGCAGGTAGTGCGCGGTCTGGCCCTTGAGCATCATGCTGGCCCCCACCTCGAAGCTGATGGCCTTGGGAATCTTCACCAGCATCTTCGCGGGCAGCACGCGCGCCTCGCGATAGGCTCCCGGGGGGTTGCCGGCATAGGCCACGCGATCGCCCGGCTTGACGTGGGTCACATCCGCACCCACGGCCTCGACGATGCCCGATCCCTCCATGCCCATGGAAAAGGGCAGTGCGCCGGAATACAGGCCCGAACGCTGGTAGATGTCGATGTAATTGAGACCCACCGCCTTGTGACGCACACGGGCCTCGCCCGGGCCGGGATCGCCCACGGGAACATCCCTGAGAACCATCACCTCCGGTCCGCCAAACCGATCGATCAATACTGCCTTCACCATCTGCGACATCCTGCGGCTCCTTGAATATGAGCCCGGCCGGGACCGACGCCCGGGCGGGGGATTTCAGAATTCACTTCAACAACCGGCCCAACGGCCAGTACCGGCGCGGTGACTTGACACCCGGCTCACCCTTTTGGACACTGCCGATCAGTCTACTCTTGCGCGCAGGAGAGATTGCAGCGAAGGGTCTGACAGCGTCCATCCGGGAAAAACCGGTTTGAGGGCAGACCGCCGGTGCAACGCCGAAGGTGTAGTGCCCCAAAAACTCTCAGGCAAAAGGACTGCGCGCTTGTCAGGCTCTCTGGAGAGAGGCCCCTGCCGGTTCGCCGGGTTCGGGTCCGCCGAAGGTTAATGTCTCAGGCACCAAGGACAGAGGGGGAGCGGCTTTCATGCCGGCATCAGGCAGCGCCTTTGCGCATGTCCTGACACCGGTGTTGGTCGCGCCCCTGAAACCGACTTGCCCACGCGCCCCGCGCAGGAGACAGCACCATGCAATTCCCCGACGATCTTCTCTACACCGCCTCCCACGAATGGGTTCGCCGCGAGGCCGATGGCACCGTCACGGTGGGCATCTCGGATCTGGCGCAGGATGCGCTGGGCGAACTGGTCTATGCCGAGCTTCCCGCCGTGGGCCGCACCCTGGCTGCAGCGGAATCGTGCGCCGTGGTGGAATCGACCAAGGCCGCATCCGATGTCTATGCCCCGCTTGCCGGCGAGGTGATCGCGGTCAACACCGCACTGGCCGATGCGCCACAGTCGGTGAACACCGCGCCCTATGGCGATGGCTGGCTGTTTCGCATGCGTCCGGCCAGCAGCGACATGCCCGCTTCGCTGATGTCTTCAGCGAACTACCAGGCCCAGCACGCCAAGGGCTGATTCCGGAGGGGCACTGCAGCCGCCACCCCCTGCTGCTGCCCCGCACGGACATCCCTTCACGACATCGCGCACCGACATCACGCACCGACATCGCGCACCGACATCACGGAGCATCCACCATGCATGCACACGACCCCATCGATGACATCGCCGGCCTGTTCGGCAACGACGAATTCCACGCCCGCCATATCGGCCCGAGCCATATGGAAGAAAGCGAGATGCTGGCACGCATCGGTGCCGCCTCGCGCGATGAACTGATCCGCCAGACCGTTCCGGCCACCATCCTGCGCGATGCGCCGCTGGCGCTGCCGGAGCCCGCCACCGAGGCCGACGCCCTGACCGAACTGCGCGCGCTGGCCGCACGCAATCAGGTGTGGCGCAGCTTCATCGGCATGGGCTATCACGGCACCTTCACGCCCGAGCCGATCCGCCGCAATGTGCTGGAGAACCCCGGCTGGTACACCGCCTACACGCCCTATCAGGCGGAAGTCGCACAGGGCCGTCTGGAGGCCCTGATGAACTTCCAGCAGATGGTGGTGGACCTGACCGGCATGCACACCTCCAATGCATCGCTGCTCGATGAAGCCACCGCTGCCGCCGAGGCCATGGGCACCATGCGGCGCGCCTGCAAGTCGGCATCCGCCACACGGTTCCTCGTGGACCAGCATGTGCACCCGCAGGTGATCTCGGTGATCCGCACACGGGCCCAGTGGATGGGCATCACCGTCGAGGTGGGCGATGCCGACAGTTTCATCCCCGGGCCGGATGTCTTTGGTGCCCATGTGCAAAGCCCCGATACGCGCGGCCTGCTGCGCGATGTCAGCGGTCTGGCCCAGCGTCTGCATGCCCAGGGCGCACGGATGTGCATGGGTGTCGACCCCCTGGCCGCGATGCTGGTGGCTTCCGCCGGCGCACAGGGTGCCGATATCGCCATCGGCTCGGCGCAACGCTTCGGTGTACCGATGGGTTTCGGCGGCCCGCATGCGGCCTTCATGGCGGTGCGTGAAGATCTGGTGCGACTGATGCCCGGCCGCATCATCGGGGTGTCGGTGGATGCCTCCGGCCGGCCCGCCTATCGCATGTCGCTGCAGACCCGCGAGCAGCACATCCGCCGCGACAAGGCCACCAGCAATATCTGCA
>CAYYDO010000173.1:0-4421 GCA_964470595.1 uncultured Burkholderiaceae bacterium
GGTTTTGGTGGCACGAACGGAACACTGGTGTTCCGGCGTATCTAGTCGAGATTCCGGGCGTGACCCCCGAGCGGGATATTGATGCCCAACTCGTCGAGCGTGTACAGGCCGGCGACAAGCGCGCTTTCGAACTCCTCGTCTCCAAGTACGAGCGGCGCGTGATGCGTCTGATCGGCCGCCTCATCCGGGATCCGGCTGAAGTGGAGGATGTTTCCCAGGAGGCCTTCATCAAGGCGTATCGTGCCCTTCCCCAGTTCAGGGGGGACAGTGCCTTCTACACATGGCTCTACCGCATTGCCGTCAACACCGCAAAGAACCATCTGGCGACCCAGGGCCGCCGCCCCAAGCCCATCGGGGATTTCCACAGTGGTGAGGAGGGGGAATCTTTTGACCTCGAGGATGTCGTAGAGGACATCAACACGCCGGATGCGGTGTTGCACAGCAGGCAGGTTGCCGAGACCGTCAACGCGGCAATCGAGGCCCTCCCCGAGGATCTCCGCGCTGCAATCACCCTCCGGGAGATAGAAGGCCTGAGTTACGAGGAAATTGCCCAGGCCATGGATTGTCCGATCGGTACTGTCCGGTCACGAATTTTTCGCGCCCGCGAGGCCATCGCGGAGCAGTTGCGCCCCCTCCTGGGAACGGGTGGAGGTCGCCGGTGGTAAGGGAGGTCGTTATGGTCGAGGAGTTCCAGTCATGAACCAGCATGAAGAGATCTCCGCCTGGATGGACGGGGCCGCAGAGCCCGGGCGGGAAGACGGTATTGCAACTCGTGTGTCGGTCGACCCGGACAGTCGCTCCAGATGGGACGACTGGCATCTGATCGGCGATGTCATGCGCAGCAGTGCCCTCGCCCGTCCTTCCGGGCTCTCCGATGCCCTGAACAAACGGCTGGAATCCGAGCCCCTGCACCTGCCCGTCGCACGCGCCGAGGGACCAGGCCGCGAGCGCAGGGGCCGCAAACGGCAACTGGTCTACGGTGCTGCCGTGGCAGCGGCGGTCGCCTTCGTGGCCGTGGTTGCGGTGGCCCCCCAGATGCAGCAGGGCGGTGTTGTCGAGATGCTCGCCAATGCCGTTGCCCCCCAGGCGCCTTCGGCCGGCCGCCCAGCGGTCGAGCCGCTGGCGCCCCTCATGGCCGAGGACCCCCGTCTGCGGGATCTGCTCGATGCCCATGGGTCCATGTCAATACGACCCGTCTCAGTTGAAGTGCGATGAACCGCCTGCGACGGTCGATAGCCAGTCTCTCTCTCGCCGCGCTGTCGTCGACGCTGGCTGCACAGCCCTCGGGCGAGGCCTCGGCACTCGCGGTTCTGGAGCGCATCCAGGCCGCCGCGCAGAACATGTCGTTTTCAGGAACATTCGTGCATCAGCAGGACAGCGTCCTGCAGACATCCCGCATCGTCCAGAGCCGCGATGCAAGGCTTTCCGTGACACGCGTGCAGTCCATGGAGGGCCACCGTCAGGAGGTCGTCCGCACGCCGACCGAGACCCGGGTGTTCATGCCCGACCGTCAGATGGTCAAGGTGGATCAGACAGGGCAGCCGCGCGCCGCGTTCCCGTCCGTGTTCGTCGGGCCGTTGTCTGCCGTCGTTCGCAATTACGAGGTCATTCGTGGTGAAGTCATGCGCATTGCAGATGTCGAGGCTGTGGAATATCTGCTCAAGCCCCGTCATGAGGGGCGCTGGCCACTGCGCATCTGGGTGGATCGCCGCACATCCCTGGTGGTCAAGTGTCAGAAGCTCGACGCGAGAGGCCAGGCGATCGAGCAGGTGGCATTCACCGAGCTGACGTTTCCGCCGAAAATGACGGTCAGTGCGGGTTCATCCTTTCCGGGAAGTCGCGATTGGGCCGTGCATGATGCATCCCTCCAGCCGGTGACACCGGTGCAGGCACTCCGATTCAAGCCTGATACCCTGCGTGGGTTCGAGCTTGTGGGGGTGTATCAGCGCCCCTCCGGAACGGGCGACGGCTTCGAAACCCGACGCTATGTCTTCTCCGATGGGGTCGCCGCTGTTTCGGTCTTCATCCAGCCCCTGTCGACAGCCGGAACTCCGGCTGAACGTGTACGTCGAAAGGGCGCGCTCAGCATCATCAGTCGGGAAATTCAGGATGCCTCGATCACCGTGATCGGGGATATTCCGCCTGAACCCCTGCGGCAATTTGCCTCCACCATTGAATGGAAATGATCGTGTCCAAGAAGGCCTTCCTCAAACCCTGTTTCATCGTCAGTCTGCTCGCCCTGATGCCAGCCGCAATTCCTCTGGTTCAGGCGCAACCGCAGGCCGCGACGGCAGCGGCGCCCGCTCCGCGCGGCCTTCCCGACTTCGCTGATCTTGTCGAGACCGCCGGCCCGGCTGTGGTCAACATTCGTACCATCGAAAAGGTCAGGGTGACACAGCCGCAGGGCCCGCAGGTGCCGGAACTCGACGAAAACGACCCGATGTACGAGTTCTTCCGACGCTTCTTCCCTCCCCGGCCGGGCACACCTCGCGGTCCGCGGGGTGGCCCCCAGCAGGATGAGGTACCCCGGGGCGTCGGCAGTGGTTTCATCGTCTCCGCGGACGGATACATCCTGACCAATCACCATGTGGTCGATGGCGCCGATGACATCCTCGTCACGCTGGCTGACAAGCGCGAGTTCAAGGCGAGGCTGATCGGATCCGATCGTCGTACCGATGTCGCCCTGGTCAAGATCGCTGCAAATGGTCTGCCCTGGCTCAAATCCGGCGACCCGAACCGACTGCGTGTCGGAGAATGGGTGCTGGCGATCGGTTCGCCATTTGGGCTCGAAAATACGGTAACAGCAGGTATCGTGAGTGCAAAAGGCCGTGATACGGGCGACTACCTGCCATTTATCCAGACCGATGTGGCGGTGAATCCAGGCAACTCGGGGGGGCCTCTGCTGAACATGCGGGGCGAGGTGATCGGGATCAATTCCCAGATCTACAGCCGCACGGGTGGCTTCATGGGAATCTCCTTTGCGATTCCCATCGATGAGGCCAATCGGGTGGCCGAGCAGTTGCGCACTCAGGGTCGTGTCACCCGCGGCCGTATCGGGGTGAGCATTGCCGAGGTCACCAAGGATGTCGCCGACGCACTGGGGTTGGCCAGAACATCGGGTGCGCTGTTGCGCAGTATCGAGGCGGGTGGTCCCGCAGACAAGGCAGGTCTGGAGCCCGGCGATATTCTGCTTCGATTCGATGGCAAAACTATCGAGAAATCCAGCGATCTTCCGCGAATTGTTGGCAACACCAAGCCGGGCGCCAAGGTTTCCGCACAGGTCTGGCGCAAGGGCGCAGTGCGCGACATCAGCCTGGTCGTCGGCGAGATGGAGCCCGATCGCACCGCGCGTGCACCCTCCAAGGGAGGGAGTGCGCCGCCCGCACCCACACCAGCCAACTGGCTGGGCCTCTCCGTGAGTGATCTCACCGAGGCGCGGCGTGCCGAACTCAAGATCAGGGGCGGTGTTCTGGTCGAGTCGGCAGACGGCCACGCAGCCCGCGCCGGAATCCGCCAGGGCGACGTCCTCATCAGCGTCAACAATGCCGATATCAGCTCGGCGCGCCAATTCGCCGAACTCGTCGGCAAACTCGACCAGTCAAAGAGCCTGGTGATTCTGGTGCGCCGCGGCGACGGAGCGCTCTTCATCCCCGTCCGACCGACCAAGGCGCGCTGACCAGCCGCTTCATTCCCACGCCCCCCGGAGCACTGCCGCTCCGGGTCATGTCCCTCTTCGGCGACAATCGGGCCTAGCCAACCTTCAACCCATGGTGTGTCTTGGAGAACATTCGCAACTTTTCGATCATTGCCCACATTGACCATGGGAAGAGCACGCTCGCGGATCGCATCATCCAGTTGTGCGGCGGACTCTCGGACAGGGAGATGGAATCGCAGGTGCTCGACTCCATGGATCTCGAGCGGGAGCGCGGCATCACCATCAAGGCGCAGACCGCCGCCCTCAACTACAAGTCCCGCGATGGGCCCATCTATGCCCTCAATCTCATCGATCCCCCCGGTCATGTGGATTTCTCCTACGAGGTGAGTCGCTCCCTCTCCGCATGCGAGGGGGCACTGCTCGTGGTGGATGCGTCCCAGGGTGTGGAAGCGCAGACTGTCGCCAACTGCTATACGGCAATCGAACTTGGTGTCGAGGTCGTGCCAGTACTCAACTAGATCGATCTTCCTGCGGCCAATCCCGAGCAGGCCATCCAGGAGATCGAGGACGTCATAGGCATCGACGCGCATGATGCTGTGCGTGCGAGCGCCAAGACGGGTCAGGGTGTCGAGGACATTCTCGAAACCATCATCGCCAGGATTCCCCCGCCCAAGGGAGACCCTTCCGCGTCGCTGCAGGCGCTGATCATCGATTCATGGTTCGACAACTACGTCGGTGTGGTGATGCTGGTGCGTGTGGTCAATGG
>CAYYDO010000174.1:0-4414 GCA_964470595.1 uncultured Burkholderiaceae bacterium
GTGCGCGGTGGCTGGCGCGGGCGCTGGGGGTATCCCACAAGGATGCGTTCTGGGGCCCCCCCAGCTATACGACCACGGTGATCTCGGGGGCCGATCGCACCCAGGTCAAGGTACAGACCTCGCTCGAGGGGCTTGGGATGTCGCTTTTCGGGCCTTTCAGCAAACGAGCAACCGATGATTGGGGGCTGCAGGTCGAACTCGATCGCCGGTTTGCAGCCGACGGCGCTGCCGGCCCCGAATCGTGGTCCGTTCGCAGCAATCGGCAGAGTCTCAATGCCACCATTCAGCGGGGTGTCTCGACCCGTCCTGATGAGACGCTCATCAATCTGGAGTCCCGTGCGATGGCTGGTCAGCTGCGCTGGCTTGCTGCCTCTGCGGCCGGTGCCCGATCTTCCGGGGCAGCACGCACCCATGCCTCCCTGGAGGCCCGTCTCTCGCGCTTGTGGCTGGACTCTCCCGCAATCACCGAGGAGCATTCCGCCGAGCCCGGCGGCAGTGATGCGGTTGCACAGGACTGGCCGCGATTTGATCTCGTGGTGGATGATTTCCGGGTGGGATCCCGGTCATGGGGACGGCTCGATGTGCAGGCATCTCCGCAGGCTGCATCGCGCAGCTGGCAGATACAGCGATTCTCATTGACCAATTCCGACGGCCAGCTGAGCGGCTCCGGGCAGTGGGCCATGGTGAGCCCACCCGGAAGGGTGCCGCGTCGCTCCCGAACGACGCTCGATGTTGCCCTCGATGTCGCCAATGGCGGCGATCTGCTGGCGCGATCCGGATTCCCCGGCGTCGTACGTGACACCAAGGGCAAGGTGGAGGGCCGGCTTCACTGGCCCGGATCGCCTCTGGAGTTTTCCGGTGCGGCGCTGAGCGGAAGTCTGGCGCTCGACATGCAGCAGGGTCAGTTCCTCAAGGCCGAACCCGGGATTGCGCGTCTGGTGGGGGTTCTCAATCTGCAATCGCTGCCGCGCCGAATCAAGCTGGACTTTCGTGATGTCTTCTCCGAAGGCTTCGCCTATGAGCGTATTCGTGGCGATCTGCAGTTTCTGAACGGACAGGCCAGCACCCAGAATCTGCGCATCATCGGCGTGCAGGCGTCCGTGATGCTTGCCGGGTCTGCTGATCTGGTGTCAGAGACACAGGACCTGCGCGTGCTGGTGCTGCCGGAAGTCAATGCGGGTCTGGCTTCGTTGGGCTATGCCGCCCTGGTCAACCCTGCGGTGGGGCTTGGTGCCTTCATCGCGCAGTACATTTTGCGCAACCCGGTCAGGGAATTGCTGTCATACGAATATCACGTGACGGGGGGATGGACCGATCCGGTGGTTGAGCTGGTCAAGCGCGAGATGCGTTCGGAGTTGCCCGAGATGCGCCCAGGACCGGGCGCTGGCGATCAACCGAAGCGGGGACCGTCGGAGAAATGACGGTATGTGGAATGTGCAGATGAGGGGCGTGACATGACGGGAGGTGAGACCATGGTGGCCACTGCGAAAGATTCCGGCGGGGCTGGCCCGATGGTGGCGGCTGTCCAGATGGTCAGCACACCGCGTGTCGAGGAAAATCTCGACAGGATGCGGCACTGGGTGGCGATGGCCGCCCAGGGTGGTGCCGAGCTGGTGCTGTTGCCCGAGTATTTCTGCCTGATGGGCGCCGAAGGCGACAAGGTGGCGCGTCGTGAACCTCATGGGGCAGGTGCATCCTCGCCCATCCAGTCGGCGTTGTCCGAGGCGGCGAGGCGGCACGGGGTATGGATCATTGGCGGAACCGTTCCGCTTCATGCAAGCACGCCAGGTCGTGTCCGCAATGCGGTCCTTGTGTATGGTCCCGACGGATTGGAGCGCGCCCGTTACGACAAGATCCATCTGTTTGCCTTTCGCAAGGGTGCCGAGTCCTATGATGAATCGGCCACCATCGAGCCCGGCGAGACGCCCATGGTCTGCGAGACACCTGCGGGCCGAACCGGCCTGGCCGTGTGCTACGACCTGCGTTTCCCCGAGTTGTTCCGGCAGATGGGCCCACTCGATCTTCTGGTCATGCCGGCTGCGTTCACCTACACCACTGGTCGCGCTCACTGGGAGATGCTTCTGCGTACCCGTGCGGTTGAAAATCAGTGTTTCGTTCTCGCGAGCGCCCAGGGCGGAGAACACGAGAATGGCCGCCGAACCTGGGGCCACAGCATGCTCGTCGACCCGTGGGGGGATATTCTTGCAGTCCATCCGGAAGGTGAGGGGCTCGTGATGGGCCGCATCGATCCCCATCGACGGGATGACATTCGCGCCAGTTTGCCGGCGCTTCGCCACCGTGTTTTCTGAGTCACAGGACACCATATGACCGCCATTGATTCCGCCCTTGCTGCCCTGTCCACAGCACAGGATCTTCTGCTCGAACCCTACGGGCTGACCGAACAGCATCTGCATCGCGCACTCGGCGAGATCTTCGCGCACCGGGTCGATTTTGCCGACCTGTATTTCCAGTCCTCACGGTCGGAGGCGTGGAGCCTCGATGAGGGGATCGTCAAGAGTGGCAGTTTCTCCATTGACCAGGGTGTGGGGGTACGCGCGGTCAGCGGCGAGAAGACGGCCTTTGCGTATTCCGATGTGCTCAGTCCGCAGGCACTCCACGAGGCTGCGCTGACCACCCGCGCGATTGCCCGCGCCGGCCGGTCGGCGCGTCGTCTCGTGGCCTCCCCCTCGCTGGCCGTGCCCACAGCCATGCTCTATGGGGGGAGCGATCCGATCGCTGCCCTGTCGGCACAGGACAAGGTCGACCTGCTGAACCGGGTGGATGCGCTGGCGCGCAGTCGTGATCCCCGGGTGATACAGGTAATGGCCTCTCTGGCCGGTGAGCACGATGTGATCATGGTGTTGCGCAGCGATGGCGTCATGGCTGCAGACATCCGTCCGCTGGTCCGTCTCTCGGTCACCGTCATCGTCGAGCACAAGGGGCGTCGTGAACAGGGCTCCAGCGGTGGCGGTGGAAGGCGCGATCTCACCATGTTCACGGAGGCGTTGATCCGCCAGTATGTCGACGAGGCGGTGCGTCAGGCGACCATCAACCTCGAGTCCCGACCGGCGCCTGCAGGAACCATGCCGGTGGTGCTGGGTCCGGGTTGGCCTGGTGTGCTGCTTCACGAGGCCGTCGGCCACGGTCTCGAGGGCGATTTCAATCGCAAGGGGTCATCGGCTTTTGCCGGAAGAATCGGCCAGCGCGTCGCGGCGCCGGGTGTGACCGTGGTGGATGACGGCACCCTGCCCGATCGTCGGGGTTCACTCAATGTCGATGATGAAGGTCATGCGACCCAGTGCAATGTTCTGATCGAGGATGGCATCCTTCGTGGATACATTCAGGACAGCCTGAATGCGCGCCTCATGAAGGTGTCACCCACGGGCAATGGACGGCGCGAGTCCTATGCCCATCTCCCGATGCCGCGCATGACCAACACCTACATGCATGCCGGCCGTCATGATCCGGCCGAGATCGTGGCCTCCCTCGATCGCGGTTTGTATGCGGTCAACTTTGGTGGCGGGCAGGTCGACATCACCAGCGGGAAGTTCGTTTTCTCTGCGTCCGAGGCCTGGTGGGTGGAAGGGGGGAAGGTCCAGTATCCGGTGAAGGGCGCGACGATCATCGGCAATGGTCCTGACGCGCTCACCCGGGTCACCATGATTGGCAATGATCTTGCGCTTGATTCCGGGGTCGGCACCTGCGGCAAGGAGGGGCAGAGTGTGCCGGTCGGGGTGGGGCAGCCCACATTGCGCATCGAGGGCATGACCGTGGGCGGCACCGCCGGCTAGTGCGACGCCGCAAGCTAGAATAGATGCATGAACGCCACGACAACATCCCCCCCAAGAACGGACGATCTTCGAATTCGCGAAATCAAGGAACTTGCCCCGCCGGCTCACGTTGTCCGTGAGTTCCCGATTTCGCGGGTTGCCGCCGAGGTGGTCAGCTCTGCCCGCACGGCCATTCATCGCATTCTTCACGAGATGGATGATCGCCTGCTGGTCATCATCGGTCCCTGCTCGATTCACGATCCGAAAGCCGCGCTCGAGTATGCCGGGCGACTCGCCCAGCAGCGCAGTCGTCATGCCGCCGAACTCGAGATCGTCATGCGGGTCTACTTCGAGAAACCCCGCACCACAGTCGGGTGGAAGGGGCTGATCAACGACCCGCGCCTCGACAACAGCTTCGACATCAACCTCGGTTTGCGCACGGCGCGCGATCTTCTGCTCAAGATCAACGAGACCGGATTGCCGGCAGGCACCGAGTTTCTCGACATGATCTCGCCCCAGTACATCGCTGACCTGGTCTCCTGGGGAGCCATTGGCGCAAGGACTACGGAATCCCAGGTGCACCGCGAGCTGGCCTCGGGGCTGTCATGTCCGGTCGGTTTCAAGAATGGCACCGACGGCAACAT
>CAYYDO010000175.1:0-4409 GCA_964470595.1 uncultured Burkholderiaceae bacterium
TACGAGATGCTTTCGGACGCCGAGAAGCGGGCGGCCTATGACCGATTCGGTCATGCGGGTGTCGATCCCAATGCGGGAGGGTTCGGCAATTCCGGTGCGCAGGGATTTGGTGGATTTGCCGATGCCTTCGGGGACATCTTCGGCGACATCTTCGGCGGGGCGGCGGGTGGCCGTGGCGGGCGCAGCAATGTCTATCGGGGTGCGGATCTGCGCTACTCCATGGACATCAGCCTGGAAGAGGCTGCCAATGGCATGACCACCGAGATCCGCGTGCCAACCTGGGAGAAGTGTGGAACCTGCGAGGGTTCGGGTGCCAAGCCCGGGACACGCCCCGAGCCCTGCAAGACCTGTGCCGGTCAGGGGCAGGTACGCATGCAGCAGGGATTCTTCTCGATTCAGCAGACCTGCCCCACCTGTCATGGCAGCGGGAAAACCATCAAGGAGTCGTGTCCCAGTTGTCATGGCGATGGGCGTATTCGCAAGAACAAGACACTCGAGGTGAAGATTCCAGCGGGTATCGACGATGGCATGCGCATCCGCTCCGCTGGCAACGGCGAACCCGGCGTCAATGGCGGGCCAAGTGGCGATCTCTACGTCGAGATTGCCATCCGGCCGCATCGTGTGTTTTCGCGGGATGGCGATGATCTGCATTGCGAGGTTCCCATCAGTTTCGCCCGGGCTGCTCTCGGTGGCTCCGTGGATGTACCCACGCTCGGCGGCAAGGCGAGCTTCGATGTTCCCGAGGGAACCCAGAGCGGCAAGACCTTCCGGCTTCGTGGAAAGGGCGTGAAGAATGTGCGTTCAGGGCTTCCGGGCGATCTCTACTGCCATGTCCTGATTGAAACCCCGGTCAAGCTGACGGATCGTCAACGGCGCCTTCTTCAGGATTTCGAGGCTTCGCTCGAGGAGGGTGGTGAGCGCCATAATCCGCAGAGCAAGAGCTGGATGGACAAGGTAAAGGATTTCTTCAATTAAGTCGGCTGCCGTCGTTCTTGTCGTGCCGCCCCTGATGTGGGCGGCCAATGCGGTACTCGGTCGTTATGCATCGGACCTGATCGGTCCGATGCTGTTCAATTTTCTTCGCTGGGCGATCGTGCTGGCGATACTCGCGCCACTGGCACCATGGGTCTTCCGTCGGGGAAGCGGTTTGTGGGCTCATGGCCGGCGTTTTGCGCTGCTTGGCTTCTTCTCGGTATCGGTCTACAACTCGCTGCAGTATCTGGCCTTGCATTCCTCGTCCCCGATCAATGTGACCCTGATCGCGGCGAGCATGCCGGTCTGGATCATCATCATCGGCGCACTCTTTTTCCATACGCCTGCCACCGGCTGGAAGCTGGTCGGCGCGGTCGCGTCGATCGCGGGCGTGGTCGTGGTGCTGACACGGGGCGATCCCGCCACGATTCTGGCGTTTCGATTCCTCCCGGGAGACCTGCTGATCGTGGTGGCGATCATTGGCTGGTCCTTTTACAGCTGGCTGTTGACGCGAACCGACATTCCCGAGCGCATCCGCTCCGACTGGGCGGCGCTTCTTCTGGCGCAGGTGCTGTACGGTCTGATCTTCTCCGGCATCTTCACTCTGGCGGAAGCGGCCCTCTGGCCGCAACCCACGGTGTGGGGATGGCCACTGGCTCTGACGCTCGTGGCCATCGCTGTGGGTCCGGCCATACTTGCCTTCCGCTACTGGGGGGAGGGTGTGCGTACCTTCGGCCCGACACTGGCAGGTTTTTTTGCCAACCTTGCGCCGCTGTTCACCGCACTCATGTCCACGGTATTTCTGGGCGAGCCGCCGCGGCTGTTCCACCTTGTCGCATTCATGCTGATCGCCGGGGGCATCTGGCTCAGCTCGCTGAAAACAGTGTCGTCATCGTCCGACGATCCGGGCGCATCAAAACCCCGCGCTCGGTAATCAGTGCGCTCACCAGTTCAGCGGGAGTGATGTCGAAAGCGGGGTTGCGAACCTTGACACCGTCGCTGGCCCAGCGCTGTTCACGAAAACCGAGCACCTCTGCTCTGTCGCGTTCCTCGATCGGAATGGCATCGCCTGTCGTTATGCGCATGTCGACTGTGGAGAGAGGGCAGGCCACATAGAACGGGATGCGATGACGGTGGGCGAGAACGGCCACCATGTAGGTACCGATCTTGTTGGCCACATCGCCGTTTGCGGCGACACGGTCGGCCCCGACGATCACTGCATCGATTTCACCGCAGGCCATCAGATGGCCGGCCATCCCATCGGTAATGAGTGTGACCGGGATGTTCTCCTGAACCATCTCCCAACTGGTCAGACGTGCGCCTTGCAGAAAAGGCCGCGTCTCGTCCGCGATGACCGAGACGCGCTTGCCCGAGGCCACTGCGGAACGAATCACGCCAAGAGCCGTCCCGTGACCGGCGGTCGCGAGCGCACCGGCGTTGCAGTGGGTAAGCACGCGCGCGCCATCGGTGATCAACTCTGCTCCGTGTCGACTCAGTGCACGGTTGGTTTCGATGTCCTCACGATGGATGTCGCAGGCTTCACGGACCAGTCCACGTGTGATGTCCTCCAGCGCGTCGGCACCGTATCCGTCTGTCAGGGCTTTCTGCGCCTTGCGCATGCGATCAAGCGACCAGAACAGATTCACGGCTGTTGGGCGGCTCGCAGCGAGCACAGTGAATGCATCATCCATGGATGCTGACCAGGCGGATCTGTCGCGGGAGCGATCCGCCTCAGTCAGACGCAACGCCTGCAGGGCGATACCGTAGGCGGCGGTCACACCGATGGCCGGTGCCCCGCGCACAACCATCTCGCGAATGGCCTGTGCCGTGGACGCCGCATCATGGCAGCGGATTACGGAGATTTCTGCGGGCAGAACCCGCTGATCGATCAACTCCAGGACACCATCGCGCCAGCGCAGGGTATCGACAGGCATCTCAGTCGCCTTCGAATTCGGCGAGCGCAAACACCGACACCCCCAGAGCTTCGAGTCGCTTGCGGCCTCCGATATCGGGCAGGTCGATGGCAAATGCACACTCCACGATGTCTCCCTGCAACTGCCGTATCAGGGAGACTGCCGCTGCTGCCGTCCCGCCGGTGGCAATCAGGTCATCGACCAGCAGCACCCGTTCGCCGGGCGATATGGCGTCGAGGTGAATCTCGATGCGGTCGGATCCGTATTCGAGCGCGTAATCATGGCCCAGAGTCTCGGCAGGCAGCTTTCCTTTCTTGCGTATCGGAACGAAACCTTTGCCGAGTGCGTACGCAAGCGGTGCACCGAGGATGAAACCCCGTGACTCGATGGCTGCCACCTTGTCGAGTTGTACGCCCGTATAACGATTGACCAGTTCGTGAATCATGATGCGCAGGCCGACAGGGTCCTTGAGCAGGGTGGTGATATCGCGAAACATGATCCCTTGCCGGGGATAGTGAGGAATGGTGCGGATCCGGGATTTGATCGGCATGTCAGCGTCCGTAGTGTGTGAATCGCTCGAGCACCTCTGCCATCTGGGGTGCGCTCAGGATCGCCGGCACCCCGATCTGCAGCGCGCGCCAGTATTGTTCACAGAGACTTTCCACCTCGATCGTGACGCGCATCGCATGATCGAGGTCACGGCCGATCGCGACCATGCCGTGCTGTCCGAGCAGGCAGGCGAGACGTCCGTCGAGCGCCGCGAGAGTTGCATCCGATAGCTCCTGGCTACCGAACAGGGCATAGGGCGCGCAGCGGATCGAGTCTCCGCCGACGATGGCGATCATGTAGTGAAAGGCGGGGATATCCCGATTCAGGCAGGCCATCGTGGTGGCAAACGGGGAATGGGTATGAATCACCGCGCCGGCTTCCGCTCGGTGGCGATAGATATCGCGATGCAGGCGCCACTCGCTCGAGGGTCTTTGCCCCTCGATGATGCGGGCGTCGAGCCCCATGCGAACGATCATCGCGGCATCCAGCCGTTCCGCGGGCGCCCCCGACGGGGTGACCAGGAATGACGCCTGTGGCACGCGATCTCTCACCGAGCAGTTCCCGCTGCTGCCCCGGTTCAGGCCCAGGGTATCGAGACGTCGCATCGCATTGACGATGGCCTCGCGCGTGTGCGGAAGTTCAGGCATGACCATGGCGCTCAGGTGGCACCGAGCACGCGCCCGGCCACGGCCGAGAGTTTCTCGAGCAGCGCAGGATCACGGGCCTGCGGTGGGGTAATCAGGGCATGGGTCAGTGCGGTGCGACAGCCGCAACTCTCGCGTCGACCGTCGGCGGCAAGCCCGGGGGTGACCTGACGGATCAGCGCGCGCGCGCGGTGGGCATTGGCCGACAGAACGCTGATAACCTGCGCGACGCTTACCTGGTCGTGTTCCGGGTGCCAGCAGTCGTAGTCGGTCACCATGGCCACCGATGCGTAGCAGATCTCGGCCTCACGGGCGAGTTTGGCTTCGGGCA
>CAYYDO010000176.1:0-4386 GCA_964470595.1 uncultured Burkholderiaceae bacterium
TGCGGATGGCCAGATCGAGGTAGAAGTTATTGGGTGCGATGAACGGAATCACGATGAGTATCGCGATCACGATGTACAGCCCAAGAAAGGGGTTCTTGCGCATGCTTACACCCGGTCAGTGGACTTGCCGCCAAACAGGCCGCGCGGCATGAAGAAAAGGATCAGCAGGATCAGGACGAAGGGGATTGCGTCCTTGTACGCCGAGGACAGATAGCCTGCACCCATGGCCTCCAGAATGCCGACCAGGAGACCACCCACCACCGCCCCGAGTCCATTGCCAAGCCCCCCGAGGACGGCGGCTACAAAGCCCTTGAGTCCCAGCATGATTCCGACATCGTAGGAAGTGAGCGTGATCGGCGTGATCAGAATGCCGCCGATGGCGCCGAGTGCGGCGGACAAGGCAAAACTGAGGAACAGCACAAAGCCGGTATTGATGCCGACAAGCTGCGCAGCGAGGCGATTGAACGATGTTGCCAGCATGGCCTTGCCGAGAAGCGTACGGCTGAAGAAATACCAGAGGGCCGCGACGATGACTGCGGTGACACCCAGTACCCATAGGCTCTGGGGCAGAAGGGTGGCACCAAGGATATGAATCGGGTCATCGCCCGAGAACGCGGGCAGACTGAACGTTCCCTTGCCCAGAAGCACCTGCGTCACACCGCGAATCACGAGGGAGGCACCGATGGTGATGATGATCAGGGTGACTGTCTCGGCGCCCTTGAGCGGTTCGATTGCGAACTTCTCGAGCGCGATACCCACAAGGGCCGGCACAAGGACGGCGAGGACAAACGCCACTGGCAGTGGCAAGCCCGTCGCGGAGAAAAAGACTGCCAGCATGCCCCCCAGCATGATGAATTCACCCTGGGCGAAGTTAATCACATTGCTCGCGTTGTAGATCAGGGTGAAACCAAGTGCCGCGAGGGCATAGGTGGCACCGACCGTAATGCCCGAGAACAGGAACTGCAGAAACTCTGCCAGCATGGTGGCATCTCCCCCTGAATAGCGCTGTGTGTCTCGTTGTTGTGATGATGTGCAGGGGTGGGTCCCGCTGCGGTGCCGTATTCTCGACGCTGACCTTCACCTCTGTCAATCAATTTGATACAAAGAAACTTTATTTTTTAGTTTTTTTGTGGTTAATTCTGGTTCTCCGGGGGGCAGCCCCGTCCGTCCCCTGTCGGTCATCCTGTCGTACGGTCCCTCCCCCTTTGTGAAGGAACATTCGCATGACCCCCGTTCGCGTTTATGAGATCGACGGTGTGACTCCCGTCGTGGATCCGAGTGCCTACGTGCACCCGAGTGCTGTTCTGATCGGTGATGTGATCATCGGTCCGGAATGCTACGTCGGACCTTGCGCCTGCCTGCGCGGCGACTTTGGCCGGCTCATCCTGGAGCGCGGTGCCAATATCCAGGACACTTGCGTGATGCACGGATTCCCCGACTCGGACACGGTTGTTGAAGAGAACGGCCATGTGGGACACGGCGCGGTTCTGCACGGCTGTCGGGTCGGGCGCAATGCGCTGATCGGCATGAATGCGGTCGTGATGGACAACGCGGTAATCGGTGAATCCGCGATAGTTGCGGCCGGCGCCTTCGTCAAGGCGGGTGCCGATATTCCTGCGCGTGTTCTGGCCGTGGGCTCACCAGCACGCATCCTGCGTCCGTTAACCGATGAGGAGATCGCATGGAAGATGGACGGTACCCGCACCTACCAGGATCTCGCCGTGCGAAGCTTGAAGACGATGCGCGAGACTGTGGCGTTGTCCGCGATCGAGCCCGATCGCCGACGAATACAGGTAGCGGGCTCCGTGGTGCCATTGATTGACATCAAGAGTCGGAGCTGAGCGGGGTGACCGGACCCCGCCATGAGTCAGGCGGGTTCGGTCAGCAGGTCCTCTGGCTGGAATCGACTCGACAGCATGGGCAAGGCCGTCGGGACACTGCGATCCGCCAGCTGCATGGTGTCATCGAGGTAGTTCTCCGATACCGGCATCAGTCGCAGGTAAAGTTCCCGGCAGAGCATGCGCGCCGGCTGCCCGGGCCATTGTGCTGGGGCAAGCTCGGCAGGAAGTTCCGGATCGCGCAGCAGCAACCGCCGGTAATCGTGGATCAGCAGGATGCGCAGAAGCAGGGCATCGGCACCGCTGAGTTGGCCATGCATATCCGTGCGAAGCGATTCCAGGATGGGCTGATAGAGCTTGCAGAAGGACAGATAGGCCTTGGCCAGACTATCGAGGTTCCAGGCCTGGCTCACCATGTCGCGGTCATTGGCCGAGGGTCCGAAGTGAGTTGCAGCGGCGACCATGGGCATGAGTTTTTGCAGCGATTCGGACAGTCCCTCGACCATCAGGGCATCGAATGCCCGCGCCAGGTCGGCACTCGGGTGCAGGTAACACCCCGGGCTGATCTGACCGAACCCTTGCCAGAACAATGCCTTGCGTATCCGGTCACGCTCGCGCGGTGGCATTTTGCCGACGGTCAGAACCAGTCGCCAGCGCCTGTCCCACATCGGCGGTTGGGCGGAATAAATGTGGCGAGATGCTTCCTCGAATCGGCGCAGGCCGGAAGGGGTGAGCGCATAGTTCGCGCGGCGTCCGTGGGCCTGCGAGGTCAGCCATTGGTCTTCCGCAAGTCGCGATACGGTGGTGCGGATCAGCCGTTCATTGATGCCGAGCGGCTCGAGCAGAGAGATCAGGCTGCCCAGCCAAATGCTGCCGCCACGCGGCATCACCACATCGCCGAAGACCGTGATGATGAGGGAACTGGCCTGCACGCGTTGCTGCCTGCGAAACGCATTGAGGCGTTCTTCGATCCGGGATGTCTTCACCATGGTGCCAGTGCTTGGGTCGCTGTTCGGGTCGGAGAGGAGAGGGGGGGCGAAATACGGCCCGGGTTGGACCGCCTGCATTTCTCGCAGGAAATTTACCACAGCCGACCCCGGGAATATGACACAAATTATTGACTTTTCTAGATTTGATTTGTATCGTTTCGGCCTGAAACAACCGGCCAACGTCTGCTCATCTGGGCAGCGTCCATTCCAAGTCGCCGGGTTCACCCGCTCAAGGAGGAGTCCCTGATGTCTCACGCTCTGTTCGAGCGGCATCGCGCAACGCTTGATGCCGCGCTCGCCGCCATTGCCACCCGCGGTTACTGGTCGGCATTCAACGAGAATCCCAGCCCCCGCGTTTATGGCGAGACGTCGATGGAAGACGGCAAACGGGCCTTTGAATCCCACCTGGGCAGTCGCTTCGAATTGGGTCAGCCAGGCCAGACCGGATGGCACGGCGGCGAGCAGTCGCCGTTTGGTATTGATCTCAATGTCACGTATCCGGTGTGTGATGTCGAGGCGTTGATCGCGGCAGCCCAGTCGGCGATGGAGCCCTGGCAGGCGATCGGACCCGAGGGGCGCGCAGGGGTCTGTATCGAGATGCTGACCTGCCTGAACCGCAACAGCTTTGAGTTGGCGCAGTCGGTCATGATGACCACCGGGCAAGGCTGGATGATGGCGTTTCAGGCGGGCGGGCCGCACGCCCAGGATCGCGGCCTCGAGTCGGTCGCATATGCCTGGCGTGAGCAGAGTTTCATTCCTGCCGATGCGCTATGGGAGAAACCACAGGGCAAGAACCCGCCGCTTGTGATGAAAAAGCATTTTCAGATCGTTGGTCGTGGCGTCGCGGTCGTGGTCGGTTGTGGAACATTTCCCACATGGAATACCTACCCCGGGCTTTTTGCGGCATTGGCTACGGGGAACCCGGTGATCCTGAAGCCTCATAGCAATGCCATTTTGCCTGCTGCCATCACGGTTCGGCTTCTGCGTTCGGTACTCTCGGAAAACGGTCTCGACCCCAATCTGGTCAGCCTGTGCGTGTCGACCGCACGCGAGGCGACGCGTGCCCTGGTGACACATCCGCAGGTGAAATCCATCGATTTCACGGGCGGCAACACCTTTGGCCAGTGGCTGATCGACAATTGTCGCCAGGCTCAGGTGTATGCGGAGCTTGCCGGTGTGAACAACATCGTGGTGGACTCGACGGACGCCTACAAGGCCATGATGCGCAACCTGGCCTTTACCTTGTCACTCTATTCCGGGCAGATGTGCACGACATCGCAAGCGATTTTCGTTCCTGCCGGTGGTATCGATACCGATGAGGGACACAAGTCCTACGATGATGTCTGCAACGATCTTGCGCGGGCCATCGAGGGGTTTCTCTCCAAGCCGGAAGTTGCCTGTGCGGTGCTGGGAGCGATGCAGTCCTCCGACACGGTGAAACGGATCGCTCTGGCCGAGAGTGGCTCGCTGGGCCGGGTGGTGCTCGCATCACGCAAGATCGACAACCCCGAGTTCCCCAAGGCCGATGTGCGGACACCGGTATTGCTTGCCTGTGATGC
>CAYYDO010000177.1:0-4301 GCA_964470595.1 uncultured Burkholderiaceae bacterium
GAACGCGCCGTTGCTTCTCCAGGCCTCGAAGCCCTGGATCTGCCGAAAGGTTTTCACCATCTGATCGAACCCCACACGAACGGTATTGCCGCGTGTCGGAGTTCCCAGCACGGCCTGGGCGCGATCGAGCAGGGGAGCGAGCGTCTCGCGTATCCCTGCAGTGGGTAAACTCCATACATCATCGGGCACGATGAGTCGGCGCAGCGGATCGGTGGATTCGTCGGGACCAAGCAGCACCCGGCCTACCCGTGCGAAGGTGGGAAGATCCCTGGCAAACCAGCCACATGCATCGAAACTTGGCGCTAGGTCGTGGCAACCCGCAAGACTGATTCGTCCATGGGTGGGTCGCAGCCCGATGATGCCGCAATGATGCGCAGGCACTCTGACCGAGCCACCCGTGTCGGTACCGATTGCGAAATCCACCAGTCCGTGCGCGACGGCGGCAGCCGACCCCGATGATGAACCACCACAGATGCGCTCAGGTGCCGCCGCATTGACAGGTGCCCCGAAGTGCGCATTGTTGCCATTGATTGAAAAAGCCAGCTCATCGGTGATCGTCTTGCCCACCAACTGCGCGCCCTCATCGAGACATCGCTGAACGACCAATGCCGAGCGCGTGTGGATACCACTCAGGGCGAGCCATACGGGCTGGCCGGCACTCGTGGGATATCCCGCAACATTGAATAGGTCCTTTACCGCAAATCGCAGGCCCGCCAGGGGGCCGGATTCCGAATTGGGAACCGGGGCGGAGGGATAGGGCATGAAGCCCCGGGAGGGGTCAGGGGGAAATGTGCTGGGTGTCATGGATGGAATTAGATCACGCTGGCGACAGGCTGTCGTTGCTGGGCGATCTGATATCGTTTTGTCATGAATGCCGCAGCAACACGAGGCACAGCCGCTGGAGAGCGCGAGGAGGCGGGCACCCAGAGCATTCAGCGTGCCGTCCAGATCATTGATCTGGTCGCCTCCTACAGCGTCGACGGATTGCGACTGGTCGATGTCGCTGACATGCTCAAGCTCAGCAGGCCGACGGCGCATCGCATCATTCAGTCGCTGGTGGCGGCGGGGTGGCTCATGCGTCCTGCGGGCGGGCGTCGCTATTTTCTGGGACATGGACTCTTCGAGCTTGGCCTGACAGCGGCACCGCAGTTCAAATTCCGCGAGCTGTGCCAGCCATCACTCGATCGCATCGGGCGCCGCACGGGGCATATTGCATTTCTCACCATCCGCAGCGGTCGTGATGCAATTTCGATTGCGCGTTCCAAGGGCAAGCCCGTGGATCTGATGCCCTTGCAGATTGGGGTGCACAGACCGCTGGGGATCGGAGCAGGCAGTCTGGCGCTGCTGATGAGCTTGCCGGACGACGAGGTGGAGCAGATCGTGATGTCCAACGCCCGTCGTCTGCGCACCTTTGCCGATGTCAATACGCGCATGCTTCTCGAGAGCGTCCGCATGTGTCGGCTGCAGGGTTTCGCCTCGCATGACGAGCGGCTCCTCAAGGGGGTCAGCGGCGTGGCAGTGCCATTGACAGACAATGGGGGGCTCATCCTCGGCGCGATCAGTATCAGCGCCCTGCTTCCCAGGATTGATCAGGAGGGTCTCTACGAGATCGTGGCCAAACTTCGCAGGGAGGCGCGCATCATCCAGAGCCTGCTGTTGACGGATGTCGGCTACGCCGCCGAACGTGTCCGTCTGTTGTCCCGCCCCTGATTCCCTCCGCACCGCTGCTGGAGTCTCCCTTGACTGGTGCGCATCATGCACCGCAACGTGGCATCTGCATTGTACCAAATGTCCATATTATGAAAACTTTTTTCCGCGTCTCGCGGGTTTACGGCGTATCGCGCGGGTCCGAGTCGGAGTACTTTTTTCACTAGGGTCAAATTCAATCATTCGTTTAACAGGGGGTTTCCGGAATGCGTGCGATCAACCGCTTGAATGTCTCATCCCGTCGGGCTTTCGCTGTCAAGGCAGCGTTGGCGGTATCGGGTGCGCTTGTGGCTGTCTCGGTTCAGGCGCAAAAGATCAATCCTTGTATCGGGGCCAGTGGGCCGCTCACTGGCGCTGCCGCATTTGGTGGCGAGTCGATTCGTATGGGTGCCGAGATCGCCATCGACGAGATCAACGCCAAGGGAGGTGTCCTGGGACAGAAGCTTTCGTTCAAGATCTACGACGACGGCGGCCAGCCACCCAAGGGTGTCGACAACGTGCGTCGCGTGGCACTTGCCGACAACTGCATCGCCATGCTTGGCGGCTATCACAGCGGTGTTCAACTGGCCATGCGGGATCCAATCGCTCAGGTGGGCATCCCCTATGTGGGAACCACCGCAGCGGGTACCGGCATCATCGAACACGAGAATGGCCAGAACAAGTGGATGTTTCGTGTTTCGGCCAAGGACAGGTGGGTGGCACAGTTTCTCGTAGAGCAGGCTCTGTCGCGATCCAAGAACAAGAAAGTTGCGCTGCTCTACGAGAATACGGGCTGGGGCAATGGCGGCGTGCCTGATGTCGAAGCCGCGATGAAGGCCAAGGGTCTTTCGCTCGCAGCCAAGGAGACTTTCAACTGGAATGATGTCGACATGACGCCGCAGTTGATCCGCGTCCGTGATGCGGGTGTGGATACGGTGATCTTCTGGGCCCTGGATCGCGAGGGCAATCAGTTGTTGCGCGGCATGGACAAGATTGGCTGGCGTCCCGGGAACATGATTGCCGCCTGGGGTCTCGCCGGGAATCTGGGCGAGATCGCCGGCAAACTGGCCAATGGTGTGCTCGTATTGCAGACCTACACCTGGATGGGCAAGCTCGAGCCGCGAGCCGATGTGATCTGGAAGAAGATCCAATCCAAGTACGGTCTGAAGAATCCCGAGGAAATCCGCATGGGCAGTGCCGTGGCCAATTCCTACGATGCGGTCTACATCATTGCCCAGGCGATCGAGAAGGCTGGAAGTTTCGATCGTGCCAAGGTGCGCGATGCCATGTATCAGGTTCGGCATGATGGGCTGGTGGCGAAGTACGAGCCTGCGTTCGAAAAGACCCAGGAGCGCCACGACGCCATTCTGCCCCGTTACTACAAGCTCACCGCCTGGCATGAGGGGAAGCTGTTGCCTCTGGCTGAAACGCCCTACAAGTGATCGATTGCAGATAGCAATCTGATGCCTCGGTGCCGCATGGTGGGATTGTGCGGCACCGGCTTTCGCCCCCGGGTGTATCGACATCCGGCGGGAAGAGGCCTTGAGTGCGACATGAGCGGAGTGGTGTGAATGAGTGCAAGTTTGCAGTATGTGCTGAGTGGTCTGGCTGTGGGTGCGATCTATTCGCTGATCGGTCTGGGCTTCAGCATCATGTGGTCCGCCAGTCGGGCTGCCAATTTCGCCCACGGAGATGTCGTCATGCTGGGGGCCGTTCTGGCGGTGGTCTTCGTGGGAATGGGGCTGCCGTTGTCAGTGGCCATACCCTTCGTGGTCGTGGCGTGCGTCATCTACGGTGTGCTGGTCGAGCGCTTCGCGGTGCGGCCATTCGCCAAGGAGTCCACGGGGATCGGCTGGATGCTCTCGACGATCGGTATCGGGATCATGCTGGAGAGTTACGTCACCATCAGTTTTGGCTCGTTTGCAAAGCCCCTGCCAACTCCCCTGATTGAGAAGCCGATCACCATCATGGGGGCAGGTATCTATCCCCAGGAACTGCTGATCCCGGTGTTCACGGTCGGCTTTCTCGTCGGGCTCGAATATTTCTATCGCCACACCATGGTGGGGCGAGCCATACGGGCGGTCGCTTTCAATCCGACAACAGCGGGTCTCATGGGTATCAACGTCAAGCGCATGACGGCGATTTCTTTTGGTATTGCGGCAGCGCTCGGTGGCGCGGCTGGCGTTCTGATCGCACCGATCGCACAGGCATCGGCCACGATGGGCTTGCTGCTCGGATTGAAAGGTTTCGCGGTGGCCATTATTGCGGGCATCACGCATGCCCGGGGAGTCGTGATCATGGGGCTGGTTTATGGCGTACTCGAGAAGTTTGTCGAGGGCTATATCAGCACAGCAGCACGAGAGGCCATCGGTTTTGCCGTGATCATCCTGCTGCTCTTCGCTTTTCCGCAGGGCATCTTTGGCAGGAAAGAGACGGTCAAGGTATGAACCGTTCTGCTCTGAGGGGCTATTTCCCATGGTTGGTCGCGGGTCTGGCGCTGGCGATTGCTGTATTGCCCTTCCTGCTGGGTAATGCCTACCTGTTGCGGGTCTGGATGCTGCTGCTGATCTATGCCGTGATCGCTCTTGGCCTGAATCTGGTCGTCGGGCTGGCGG
>CAYYDO010000178.1:0-4297 GCA_964470595.1 uncultured Burkholderiaceae bacterium
TGCCCTGGTGCTGTTGCAGTCGCTGCCTGCCCTCAGCCCTGCCGCACGCGCCGATGCGGCTCGTCCGACGCTCGATCAGACCCTGCCCAACGGCTTGCGGGTGCTGGTGTACGAGAACCCGCGTGCGCCCACGGCCCTGCACATGGTCTGGGTCAAGGCGGGATCGATCGATGAAACCAATGGCCGCACAGGGCTGGCGCATGTGCTCGAGCACATGATGTTCAAAGGCACCCGCAGGCTCGCGCCGGGCGAGTTCAGCCGACGTATCGCAGCCCTCGGGGGCCGCGAGAATGCATTTACCTCCAAGGATTACACCGGCTACTTCCAGCAGGTGCACCGTGACTCGCTGCGCGAAGTCATGCGTCTTGAGGCCGAGCGGCAGCGACATCTGGTGATCGATCCCGCCGAGTTCGCCAAGGAGATCGAGGTGGTCAAGGAAGAGCGCCGACTGCGCACCGATGACAACCCCGCGGCGCTGGCGTACGAGGCCCTGCTGGCTCAGGCCTTCGTAGCCAATCCGGTGCGCAATCCCATCATTGGCTGGATGAACGATCTCGACAATCTCACCGCACGCGATGCCATGGAGTGGTACCGCACCTGGTATGCGCCGGGCAATCTGGTCCTGGTGGTGGCCGGCGATGTAAAGGCCAAGCAGGTACTGGCATGGGCGCGCGAGTTCTACGGCAGCATGCCGGCGAAAGCTCTGCCCGAGCGGCGTCCGCAGGTGGAACCCGAGCAGAACGGCATGCGTCGCGTGACGCTGCTTGCGCCGGCGCAGAACCCTTTCGTGATGCTGGCCTACAAGGCGCCGGTGCTGCGTGCCGAGCTCGGGCCGCTTGCGCCCGCGCATGAGCCCGCACGCGATCTGGTGGCGCTCGAGGTGCTGTCGACCCTGCTCGATGATCCCGGCACCGGCCGCCTCGTCCAGCGACTGATCCGCGATGAGCGCATCGCTGTGTCGGTGAGCGCCGGTACCGACGGCATCGCCCGCGGGCCGGGTCTGTTCGTGCTCGATGCCACGCCCGCCAGCGGCGTTTCTCTGGCCACGCTGGAGACCCGCATTCTGGAGGAAATCGCCCGCATCGCCCGCGACGGCGTCGAGGCCAGCGAACTGGCGCGGGTCAAGCGCCAGGCCCGCGCCAGTCAGGTCTTTCGCCGCGATTCCATGTTCTCGCTGGCCATGGAAGCCGCGCGACTTCTGATCGTCGGACGCACCCTCGAGGATTCCGACAACTGGCTGGCCGTTCTGGATGACATCAACAGCGCCGATATCCAGCGCGTGGCAGGGCGCTATTTTCTGCCGCAGCGCCTGACCGCTCTCGAGTTCGAGCCTCTTCCACTTGATCAGTCGGCACCCCGACGGCCCGCAGGCGCGGGTTTGCGTCACTGAAAGCACAGGGGCGAACCGGAGACTCCACGATGCGATCGTTTCTTGCTGTTGTTGTGTCGGCCTGCATCAGTTTGAGTGCACAGGCCTCGGACAGGGCGGCCTCGGCTGTCCGTTGGGTCACCCCGTATGGCGTGCAGGCTGTCTTTCTCGCCGCACCCGAGATCCCCATGGTCGATCTCTCGGTGGATATCGATGCGGGCAACCGCTGGGATCCCGCGCCGAAAGCGGGCCTTGCCGCCATGACGCTCTCCATGCTCTCTCGCGGGGTACGCGCCGAGGCGGGTCAGCCGGCACTCACCGAGGTTCAGATCAGTCAGATGCTTGCCGATCTGGCTGTCCAGCGTGGGGGCAATGCGGGCATGGATCGGGTGAGCGTCAGCATGCGCATGCTGGCCGATGCCGATGTGCGTCAGGCGGCTGTTGGCCTGCTGGCCCGCATCATTGCCCATCCGGCCTTCGATCCCGCCATTCTGGAGCGCGAGAAACAGCGCACGATCGCCGGTATCCGCGAGTCCCAGACCCAGCCGCAGTCGATCGCTACGCGCGCCCTGTGGAAATCGATGTACGGCACGCATCCCTACGGCGCAGAGGCCACGCCCGAGAGCATTGCTGCCATTGCCGCTGCTGATCTTGCCGCCTTTCATCGCGAGCGCTGGCAGCCACAGCGCATGCGGGTAACGATTGTCGGCGCGCTCACCGAGGCACAGGCGCGCGAAGTGGTGGATGGCGTCTTTGCATTCTTTGCGCGCACACCGGCAGCGCCGCAGAAGCCTTCCATCGCGCGGCCAGCGGAACTCGCCCCGATCGCACCTGTGCGCCAGGCCATTGCGCACCCGGCCAGCCAGAGCCATATCTGGCTGGGCATGCCGGGCATTGCCCGCGATGACCCTGATTTCTTTGCCCTGACAGTGGGCAATTACATTCTGGGTGGCGGTGGTTTCGTCTCGCGGCTGACCGATGAGGTGCGGGAAAAGCGGGGCCTCTCCTACAGCGTGTTTTCCGCATTCCAGCCCATGGCCCAGCCCGGCCCATTCCTGATCGGTCTGCAGACCCAGAGCGCGAAAGCGCCGGAGGCCCTCAAGGTGGTCGAGGACACCCTGCGGCGTTTCCTCTCCGAAGGCCCCACCGAAAAGGAGATCAAGGCCGCACGCCAGAATCTGGTTGGTGGCTTTGCCCTGCGGCTCGACACCAATCGCAAGCTGCTGGATAACCTGGCACAGATCAACTACTACGATCTGCCGCTCGATTACCTGCAGACCTGGACATCGCGTGTGTCGGCCGTGACACGCGCCGACATCGTCAGGGCCATGAACCGGGTGATCGATCCGGCACGCCTCTCGGCCGTCGTGGTGGCCGGACCTGCGGGTTTTGCCCCTTAGGCGGCCCGACGTGCCGCGCGCGGCGTCCCCGCCCTCCGGCCAGATCCGCATCATCGGCGGGCGCTGGAAGCGCACACCGATTGCGGTTCGCCATTCGCCGGGTCTGCGGCCCACGCCGGACAGGGTGCGTGAAACCCTCTTCAACTGGCTTGGTCAGCGTCTCGATGGCTGGCGTTGCCTGGATCTTTTCGCCGGCAGCGGTGCACTCGGGCTGGAGGCGGCTTCGCGCGGGGCCGCCGAGGTGGTGCTGGTCGAGAGCGATGTCGCTGCTGCCAGGGCCATCGAGGCCTTGCTGCGGCGTCTCGGGGCCGATGCCGGGGTGCAGGTACGCTGCGCCTCGGCACAGTCCTGGCTGGCCCGTCAGGGGCCTGCGACAGCGCCCTTCGACCTGATCTTTCTGGATCCGCCCTTCGGGCAGGGTTTGCTGGATCAGGTGATGCCGGCCTGCCTGGGGCTCTTGGCGCCCGAAGGCACGATCTACCTGGAATCCGATGCCACCTGCACGGCCGAGTGGGCCGCCCGCCATGGCCTGACGGTCGCGCGCGCAGACAAGGCCGGCGCGGTTCATTATCATCTGCTCCATCGTAGTGCAGTGCAGGGAGACCAGGATGTTGACAGCGGTGTACCCGGGGACATTCGATCCCCTCACGCGGGGCCATGAGGATCTGGTGCGTCGCGCCAGCAAGATCTTTGATCATGTGGTGGTGGGTGTGGCCGACAGCCGCTCCAAGCGGCCCTTCTTTTCCATGGAAGAGCGAGTCGAGATTGCGCGTGAGGTGCTCAGTCACTATCCCAATGTCGAAGTTGCGGGATTCACCGGGCTGCTCAAGGATTTCGTGCGCAAGCACGAGGCCAAGATCATCGTGCGCGGCCTGCGCGCGGTATCCGATTTCGAGTTCGAGTTTCAGATGGCCGGAATGAACCGCTACCTGCTGCCGGATGTCGAGACCATCTTTCTGACACCGTCTGATCAGTACCAGTTCATCTCGGGCACCATCGTGCGCGAGATTGCCCAGCTGGGCGGGGAGGTCAGCAAGTTCGTCTTCCCTTCGGTCGAGAAGTGGCTCGTGGGGCGGCTCCCGCAGCAGCCGGCCTCCGGCCAGTAGAGCCGCTTTCAATCGCTGCCATGGCCCTGCGCATCACCGATCAGTGCATCAATTGCGACGTCTGCGAGCCGGCCTGTCCGAACGATGCCATCTACATGGGCAGCGAGATCTACGAGATCGCACCCTCGCGCTGTACCGAATGCGTGGGCCACTTCGATGAGCCGCACGGCAAGGTGGTGTGTCCGGTGGAATGCATCGAGGTGCATCCCGAGTGGGTCGAGACCCATGACGCCCTGATGGAGAAAGTGCGCGGTCTGGGCACGCTGCCCGCTGCAAAAAGCGATAATTGACGCTTTGCGCGGAAACTCCTGATGGCTCTCCAATGCGGCATCGTCGGCCTGCCCAACGTCGGCAAATCCACCCTGTTCAACGCCCTCACCAAGGCGGGCATTGCCGCAGAGAACTATCCCTTCTGCACCATC
>CAYYDO010000179.1:0-4276 GCA_964470595.1 uncultured Burkholderiaceae bacterium
CGATTTCGCTGCGCAGTCGTGACGCTATGGGATCCGGCAGTTTCGCAGGCGCAAACACCGCCCACCATGCAGTGGACTCGAATCGCGGCAGACCCAGTTCGGCCACGGTCGGAACATTGGGCAGGGCCGGCGAGCGGGAGGCACTGGTGACTGCCAGCGCCCGGATCTTGCCGCTCTGAATGTGCGCAATGACCGACTGCACGGGATCGAACATCATCGGAATGTGCCCGCCGATCAGATCGGTGACTGCGGGTGCACTGCCCTTGTAGGGAATGTGCTTGAGTCGTATCTGTGCCGCGGCCTCGAAGAGTGCCCCGGTCAGGTGCCCGGGTGTCCCGTTACCTGCGGTACCAAACTGAATGAAGTCGGGTCGCTCCCGTGCCAGGCGGATCAGATCCTGCAGGGTGGCGATCTTTTCGGCGGGATTCACCACAATGGCTACAGGCGCACTGGCCACGAGGGCAATGGGTGTGAAGTCTTTCACCTGGTCGTAGCCGAGCTTGGTGTAGAGGCTGCCATTGATCGCATGGGTACCCACCGTACCCATGATCAGGGTGTAGCCGTCAGGGGCCGAACGCGCCACATGCTCGGCGCCGATGGTGCCGCCTGCGCCACCACGGTTGTCGATCACGACGGGTTGGCGCAGTGCGTCGCCGAGCATTTGTGCCAGGGGTCGTGCAACGATGTCTGTGGGACCGCCGGGCGGGAAGGGCACCACCATGCGCACAGGTTTGTCCGGATAGGACTGCGCCATTGCCGAACCCGCGAGGGACGACAGGCCGAGCGCTCCGGGGAGCATCATGACGACAGGAAAGAGCTGTCCGATGACAGTCTGTCGAAGCGCACGCAGCGCCGAATACGAACCGAGCATGCATGACCTCTCAGGTGATGACATATCGGACCCTCACCATAACGGCCTGAATACATTCTGTAAAATGATGATTTGGCAACTATTTGATTACCATTAATGATCAATACCAATGCCATCGATCTGCGTCACCTGCGCAGTTTTCTGGTGCTCTCGCGATCGACCTCCTATGCGCAGGCTGCAGCCCGTCTGCACATATCCCAGCCGGCCTTGTCCAAGCAGATGGCCGAGCTGGCGGCAGGCCTGGGTGTGACCCTCTTCGAGAGGGCGGGACGCCGATCGGTCCTCACCGAGACCGGGCGGGGCTTTGCAGGCAGCCTTGCGGTCGCGCTCGATCAACTCGATCAGACCCTGATGACATGGTCGATTTCCGAGTCCCAGGTGGCCGGTGGTATGCGAATAGCCGCCACCCATACCTATCTGTCCGTGCTGGCGATGCCTGCAGGAGAGTCGATGCTCCGTCGCCATCCCGATCTGAGGCTCGAGATCCAGGAGATGTCCGCCCACGACATTCTTGCCCGCCTCCATGCGGGCGATATTGACATGGGTCTGCTGCCGCGCATGGAGTTCGGCCGTGGGCTGACGGCGCAGCGACTGTTCAGCGAATCATTCGGGCTGATTGGTCATACTTCCCTGATCGGCACGTCGCTCGAGCCAACGGATCTCAAGCGCGTCGCAGGGGTACCCCTGGCACTGCTGAATCGTGGTTTCCTGATGCGGCAGCAGATCGAGCGGCAGGCCCTCGAGGATGGTGTCGAGCTTCATGTCCGCGCCGAGGTATCGAGCGCACATTCGCTGGTGGGTCTGCTTCGTCGCGGCACGCTGGCATCAGTGGGGAGCGCCTTGATGGCGCTCGATGCGCGTGGTCTGTGCGTGCGTCCCATACGCGGTCGACATATGGGGCGCGATGCCATGCTCTGCTGGCGTTCGACGCGGACGCCCACCCGCGCCATGAAGGTTCTGAGAGAGGAAATTCGGGACTGCGCCGTCCGGCTCTCGCAACGGGCAAAGCCTGGTCTGATTCAGCTCTGAAGCAGTGGCGGCCGTCGATCAGCCGCAACTGCCCAGTTCCCCGCATTGACTGCAGAAATCGCAACCGTCCTTTCGGATCACCGCGTGCGCCCCGCAGGCATGACATTTCCGTCCCGCCATGGTCGGCATGGGCAGCGGTGTGTCGGGATCGCTGACTGCGGGCGGATCTGCCCTGTGCTGGCTGTGCCGCTGTTCCGCACGCCGCGCCAGGATGTTCTGGATCGCAAAGGCGATGGCAGCAACTTCGGAGTCATGCCACATCGGCACGCTCGTGCCGTCCGATTTCCTTGTTTGTCCCAGCCGGACGGGGCCGCGATCCCAGGCGACCTTGCGCATGTCACGCAGTGCACGTTCAAGAAACCCACCCCGCGCGGCCAGAGACAACATGCGCATGGTGGAGGTGATCCATTGCTGCGACTCTCCGCTCTGACCGACTGGCATGAAGAACTCGATCGCGCGATCGATCATGCCTTGACCGACCGGGTCGGGCACCGGCAGGAAAGATACGAGCAGGTAGAGTGTCTTGTGGCCTTCCTGGGTCCAGTACTCGATCTTTTCAGCGACTGCGGCGAGTTCTCCCCTGGGGCGTTTTTCGATGACGGTGCGCATCGGATCCATCAGAGTCTCGGCCGTTTCTGTGGTCGATGCTGTCTGTGGTCTCCCCCCGGAGGCATCCGTTTTTGCGTTGCCGTCAGTGGTGGGCGAGGTCGCGAGCACCGAGCCCAGGATGTTGTTGGGTCGGTAGGTGGCCAGTCCCTTGAGGCCTGATCTCCAGGCCTGCAGATAAAGGTCCTTGAAGTCGTCGTAGGGGAGGTCGGCCGGGACATTCACCGTCTTGGAGATGGCAGTATCCACATAGGGCTGGACTGCCTGCATCATTGCGATATGGTCTGCAGCGCGCATGTCCAGGGCGCTCACAAAGGTCTCCGGCAGACGATCGGCCTTGCCGCCCAGGCGGTGGTAGAGCCGCCAGGCGTGGTCCTCCACCGTGTACTCGCGCAGGCTTCCATCGCCTTCCCGCTTCTTGCGCCGATATGTCCATGAAAACGCGGGCTCGATCCCGTTGGATGCGTTATCGGCAAAGGCAAGACTGACAGTGCCGGTGGGTGCGATGGACAGCAGATGGCTGTTGCGGATGCCATGCGTGCGGATATCGGTTTTCAGATCCTCGGGCAGCCGACTCGCGAAGGTGCCCGCTTGCAGATAGGGATCGGCGCGGAAGGCCGGAAACGCCCCTTTCTCCCTCGCCAGATCAACCGATGCCGCATAGGCTTCGTTGCGCATGCGCTCGGCGATGCGCGCTGCCATCGCACAGCCCTCCGGACGGTCGTAGCGCAGTCCCAGCATGGTCAGCGTATTGCCGAGTCCGGTGAATCCGACACCGATGCGCCGTTTGGCCATGGCCTCGGCCTTTTGCTGCGGAAGCGGCCAGACCGTCAGGTCGAGAACATTGTCGAGGGCGCGCACCTGCAGGCGCACCGCCCTGGCGAATGCGTCGAAGTCGAAGGACGCTGCGCCCTGAAAGCCGAAGGGGTGACGCACGAAGCGCGGCAGGATGACCGGCCCGAGATCGCAGCAGCCGTATGCGGGCAGTGGTTGTTCGCCGCAGGGGTTGGTGGCCTCGATCGACTCGCAGTAGTGGAGGTTGTTGTCCCGGCGGATCTGGTCGAGAAACAGGATGCCTGGTTCGGCGAAATCGTAGGCCGACTGCATCACCGTATCCCAGAGTTCGCGTGCCGCGATGGTGTGATACACCCACAGGCCGTCGGAGTCCCTCTGATGGGCGCCGGCGTCGCGCAGGGCCTGACCGGGACGTGCGCGGTGGACCAGCTGCCAGGCCTCATCGGCGATGACGGCCTCGATGAAACGATCGGGTACCGCTACAGAGACATTGAAATTGTTCCAGCGCCCTGGTGTGCGCTTGGCGGTGATGAAATCCATCACATCGGGATGATCGACTCTGAGCACCCCCATCTGCGCGCCTCGACGAGCCCCGGCGCTCTCGACCGTGCTGCAGGACTGGTCGAATACATTGATGTAGCTGCAGGGTCCTGATGCGAGTGAGGCCGTGGCCTTCACCTCGGCGCCCCGCGGACGGATCCGGGAGAAGTCATAGCCGACACCGCCGCCCCGGCGCATGGTCTCCGCAGCCTCGCGAAGCGCTTCGTAGATACCGGGGTATCCCTCGTCGTCGACACCCTGGATGCAATCGCCGACGGGCTGGACGAAGCAGTTGATCAGCGTGGCCTGGATGCCCGCACCGGCTGCGCTCATGATGCGACCCGCCCCGATGGCGCCGTCGTGCATGTTTTGCAGGAATAGTTCGGCGATGCGACCCTGATCGGCTGGTTTCTCCACCGAGGCCAGTGCGCGGGC
>CAYYDO010000180.1:0-4258 GCA_964470595.1 uncultured Burkholderiaceae bacterium
CATCAGGCCATACCCGGCGAGCGCCTGACCCCGGTAGAACCCCTCCGGATCGTTGACGGGATAGTTGCCGATTTTCGAGGGTATGGCCGGGTTGCCCGGGCCGATGCGTGTCAGAAGCTTCAGGCTGGACAGAACCTCGAATGCATCCGGTGCCGAGGCCCAGAAAACCTCGGGCCTGCTGCCTGCCGGCTGTTCACGCACATAGGCGATCCCCGCCGCCGTGTTCTTGTTCAGGATTTCGACCTTCTCGCCGGGGTATCGGGCCTCGTAGGCCCTCTTGTAGGCTGCAGTAAGTTCCTTTGGAAACGAGGTGACGACCGAGATGGTCTGGGCGGCCGCCATCACCGGCAGCGCAAGCAGTGCGCAAAAAATGGCCTTGCGGCCCAGAGCGGTCGTGATCATGCAGCGTCTCCTGGTCGATGTATCTGTCTGACATTGTGATTCAGCCCGGAGTAGCGCTGGAGTCATGAGGCTCCTCCACGCATTAGGACGAACCCTAGCCCAGGTCCCTGGGTCGCTGCGCGCTCTCGAGGGGCTCCGCCATTTCTCTTGCCACTTGATCCGTGTCAATTTGTGTTGACGAACGTTTTGTTAATTTGACGCGACATTCACCGTCGCCGCCAATGCGGCGACTCCCAAGAGGGGGCGTTCATGCGCATCGTTCTGATTCATCCCAACTACCATTCGGGCGGCGCCGAGATCGCCGGCAACTGGCCCCCGGCCTGGGTGGCCTACCTGGCCGGTTATCTGAAGTCGGGTGGCTACACCGACATCACATTCATCGACGCGATGACGAACGACCTCTCCGAAGAGGCTGTGCGGGAGCAGCTCGAGCAGATTCGCCCCGACATTGTGGGTGCCACGGCGATCACGCCCGCCATCTACAAAGCCGAACGGGTTCTGCAACTGGCCAAGGAACTCAATCCCGATGTGGTGACCGTCCTTGGCGGCATCCACGCCACCTTCATGTATCCCCAGGTACTGAAAGAGGCGCCCTGGATCGATGTCGTGGTGCGTGGCGAGGGTGAACAGATCTTTCTCAATCTCGTGCGGGCCGTTGACGATGGCAGCTGGCGGGCAGACAGGGACAGTGTTCGCGGTGTGGCCTACATGACGGAAGACGGTCGTGTGATTGCAACGCCTGCTGAGCCGACCATCGAGGATCTGGACAGAATTACGCCGGACTGGGGGATTCTCGAGTGGAGCAAGTACATCTATATCCCCATGAACACGCGCGTGGCGATTCCGAACTTCGCACGTGGATGTCCGTTTACCTGCACCTTCTGCAGTCAGTGGAAGTTCTGGCGCGATTACCGTATTCGCGATCCGAAGAAGGTGGTCGACGAGATCGAGGATCTGGTGCGAAATCATGGCGTTGGATTCTTCATACTTGCCGACGAGGAACCCACCATTCATCGCAAGAAGTTCATCCAGTTCTGTCAGGAGCTGATCGACCGGGATCTCGGCATTCTCTGGGGCATCAATACACGGGTAACGGATATCCTGCGCGATGAAAAACTGCTGCCCATGTTCCGCAAGGCGGGGCTGATTCACGTATCGCTCGGCACCGAAGCATCTGCTCAGCTCAAGCTCGATCGTTTCAACAAGGAAACGACCATCGCACAGAACAAGAAGGCCATTCAGTTGCTTCGCGATGCCGGTATCGTGACCGAGGCACAGTTCATCGTCGGTCTCGAGAACGAGACCCCCGAGACACTCGAGGAAACCTACCGCATGACGCTGGACTGGAATCCCGACATGGCGAACTGGGCCATGTACACGCCATGGCCGTTCTCCGACCTTTTCCAGGAACTGGGTGACAAGGTCGAGGTATTCGATTTCGAGAAGTACAACTTCGTGACACCGATCATGAAACCCGAGGCCATGGATCGTGGCGAGCTGCTCAATGGGGTGATGGCCAACTACCGGCGATTCTTCATGCGCAAGACTTTTCTGCACTACCCCTGGACACGCGACAAGACACGGCGCCGTTACCTGATGGGTTGTCTGAAAGCGTTCCTCAAGAGCAGTGTCGAGCGCAAGTTCTACGATCTCGGACGCGTCGGATACTGGGGTCCGCAAAGCACGAAGAAAGTCGATTTCGCTTTCGACACCACGCGTCACATGGCACCGGGTTCCGAGAGTGTGGCCTCCGATGATGGGTGGGTCACCATGCACGGGCCGAAGATCGAGCATCGTCGGCGTCAGGGTGAGATCAATGCAGCGATGGCATGTGGCGGGGGTGGCCATGAGCAGCTGAGCGACGCCGAGATGGATGCGGTGTTGTCAGGTCGGCGTATTCACGACGCACGTACCCGCGACGAGGTGTCCGCCTGAGCGCCAGGGCGGTCGGGTGCAAGGGAGATCACGATGCAGGCTGATGGTTCGCCCGATCGCATCGGACCCAATGCGATTCTTCAGGTGATGGCGGCTGCCGATGCGCGTGTCGGTCGCGCCAGCCGCGATGCCTTGTTGCACGGGGCAGGACTCTCCCGCTATCTGTATGCACCACCGCGGGATATGGTGCCCCAGAGGGACGTCGCGCGTCTGCAGCGACAGTTGCGCGAGCAACTGGGTTCAGCGCGCGCGCGCGAGGTCGCGATCGATGCGGGTCGACGCACTGCGGACTACCTCCTGGCGCATCGCATTCCCGCCGTGGTTCAGCGCGTGCTGCGCCGTTTGCCGAGCGGATTGTCGTGCCGGATTCTGGCGGGTGCCATTGCACGTCATGCCTGGACATTTGCGGGCAGCGGACGCTTCTCCGTGTCCCGCGGCGCGCCGCTGTGTTTCACGATCGTGAGCAATCCCCTGTGCAGCGACATCCGTGCCGAGCATCCCGTCTGTGATTACTTCGTAGCCACCTTCGAGGGGCTTTTCCAGAACATTGTCGATACCCGGATTCGTGTGGTGGAGCGCAGCTGCCAGGCCTGCGGCGACGATGCCTGCGTGTTCGATATCTGCTGGAGTTGATCGCGCTCCGACGGAACCGGTTCACCGCCCGTCGATGCACATCCGGGGATGCGAATCCGAAGATGTGGCGGTGGCGGGATTGCTGTCAGTGACTGTTCAGTTTCAGCCAGGTGGCGATCCGACGGAGCCGGGTGACGGCATCCTGCTCGCTCAGCAAGGCAGCCTTTTCGTGAGCGGGGATGGACAGCAGGTGCGCCCAGCGATCGGCGACCCAGCCGGCCTCGTCGAGCCGGTAGGGGGGAGATACCGGCAGTTTGTTTTCGAGACCCTCATCAATGGCGCCACGCAGCAGGCCGTCGAGCCGTTCGGAGAGCGGTGCGAGATCATCCGGAATTGCTTGTGGTGTATCGGGCGCCAGTCGGGTGATTTCACCATGCCACAGGCCATAGGCCTCGCGAAAGTGATCCCCGAGCAGGAAACGCTGCGTCCCGCGCAATTGCACCCCGAGTACGGCGGGTTGAATCGTCTGCACATCGATGACCTCGGCGATGCATCCCCAGCGATGCAGACGCTCGATCACACCGGCTTTCTGAACTTCCTCGCCCTCGGCCAGGGGCACCACACCAAAGGTGATTCCTTCCTGCTGCGCCCGCCGGATCAGGTGCAGATAGCGCACCTCGAAGACGGTCAGCGTGATCAGGCTGTCGGGAAACAGCGCCTGGGACAGGGGAAAGAGAGCGATGCGCTCGGAAGCCATGGAGGTGGATGCCGCGGCGCTCAGAGTGCGACGGGCTGGAGAATGATGTTCTCGATGCGCTCCACGATGGGGCCGGCCGCCTCTGTCTGTCGGCGGGTCTCGATCCAGTCTGGATCGGCCTGAAAGGTGTTCCACCTGGCCTCACGCTCGGCGAGGGATTCCCAGGACAGCGTGTAGTAGAGCGTTGCGTTCGAGGGCCCGATCAGCGTTGTCCAGAAACCCTCGTGACGGATGCCGTGCTTGGCGAAGAAACCGAGTGTGTGCTGGCGAAAGCGCTGAACAAGATCGGGCAGGCGCCCGGGTGCACAGTGATAGATGCGCAATTCCTGAATCACGATGGAACTCCTTTGTTAAAGTGCCCCATTCTATGAGCAAAGCTTTCACCCGTGAACGTGACGATGATGACGACGATCAGGACAGCCCGGCTGCGCCAGAACACCCCGCCGGGGTACCGAACTACATCACGCCTCAGGGGCATGCCGCGCTGAGTGACGAGTTGCAGCATCTGGTTCGTGTGGAGAGGCCTCGCGTCGTCGAGACCGTGGCCTGGGCTGCCTCCAATGGCGATCGCTCCGCGAACGGTGATTACAT
>CAYYDO010000181.1:0-4208 GCA_964470595.1 uncultured Burkholderiaceae bacterium
CCGTCGATCGTGCAGGACTCGTCGCGCCGGGCGGAGACTGACGCCGTGGCCGCCGACGACTGGGCAGCCGGATCGCGGCAACGACTCGAGGAGTTTCTCTCGAGCGTCCTGGCCAGCCGCTTGCCGCAAGGCCACCGAGGTGATCGACGACTTGCCGATGGCATGTCCTATGCCCTGCTGGGCGGCGGGAAACGCATCAGGGCCCTGCTCGCGATGGCAGCCGGACAGGCTGTCTCCGCGCCGCCCGACTATGCGCTGGTTGCCGGTGCGGCCCTGGAGAGCATTCACGCGTTCTCGCTGGTTCACGATGACATGCCGTGCATGGACGATGACGACCTGCGTCGCGGACGACCCACGGTGCACGTGGCCTTTGGCGAGGCGCAAGCTCTTCTGGTGGGTGACGCATTGCAGACACTGGGCTTCGAGCTGATTGCGGATATGGACGCACCGGAGGACATTCGCGTCAGGCTGATCGGCATACTCGCCCGGGGTACCGGAGCGCTTGGCATGGCCGGCGGGCAGGCGATCGATATCGATGCACTCGGGCAGACGATGACGCAGGCGGAGCTCGAGGCGATGCATGCGATGAAAACGGGGGCACTGATCTCGGCAGCGGTGGCCATGGGTGCCGCCTGTGGTCGTCCCTCGTCTGCGGTTTCCGCGGCGCTCGACCGCTTTGCCGCGCGAATCGGGTTGGCGTTTCAGGTCGTCGACGATGTTCTGGATGTGAGCGCCGATGCTGCAACGCTCGGCAAGACACCTGGAAAGGATGCCGCTGCCAACAAGCCGACATTCGTCGGCTTACTTGGCGTGGACGGCGCGCAGCGGTACGCTAGGCGGCTCCACGAGGAGGCGCTGGAGGCGCTGGCGCCGCTGGAGGACACAGCCGCAGAGTTGCGCCGTCTGGCCGCTGCCCTTGTGGAACGGACGCATTGATACGGCGGAGCCCGGTATGGATCAGATGACACAGCTGCTCGCAACAATTCAATCCCCTGCCGATGTGCGCGTGCTGGATCGTCGGCAATTGCATCAACTCGCTGCGGAGTTGCGGGATTTTCTGCTCGGCTCCGTATCCGCGACGGGTGGTCATCTGTCGTCGAATCTGGGAACGGTGGAACTCACCATCGCCCTGCACCATGTGTACCAGCTTCCCTACGACCGACTCATCTGGGATGTGGGCCATCAGAGCTACCCGCACAAGATCCTGACCGGTCGTCGCGAGAGCATGCCCAGTCTTCGCCAGCTCGGTGGGATATCCGGGTTCCCCCGACGTTGCGAGAGCGAGTACGACGCATTCGGCACAGCCCATTCTTCGACCTCGATCTCTGCCGCGCTGGGCATGGCGGTTGCCTCGAAGATCAAGGGCGAACATGTTGGCCCCTCCCGGCGCAGGCACATCGCTGTCATCGGTGATGGTGCCCTGAGTGGTGGCATGGCCTTCGAGGCCCTGAACAATGGTGGCCTCGATACCGAACTCGACCTGCTGGTGATCCTGAACGACAACGACATGTCGATTTCCCGGCCTGTCGGAGCGCTCAGCAATTATCTGACGCGCCTGCTCTCGGGGCGGTTCTACCGCTCCGCCAGAGAATTCGGCAAACAGGTTCTGGGTGCGATTCCGCCGGTGAGGGAGTTTGCCAAGCGTTTCGAGGGCCACGCCAAGGGCATGCTCATGCCCAGCACGCTGTTCGAGGAACTCGGGTTCAACTATGTCGGTCCCATCGATGGGCACGATCTCGATGCCTTGGTGCCGACTTTGCACAATCTGCGCGAGCTCAAGGGGCCACACTTTCTGCATGTGATTACCCGCAAGGGCCAGGGCTATCGCCAGGCCGAGGCCGATCCCATCCTGTATCACGGGCCCGGCAAGTTCGATCCCGAGGTTGGCATCACCGCGAAAGCGTCGGTCAAGCCCACGTACTCTCAGGTGTTTGGGCAGTGGCTGTGTGACGCGGCCCAGAAAGACTCCCGAGTGGTCGCGGTCACGCCAGCGATGTGTGAGGGTTCGGGCATGCAGGAGTTCGCACGCCGCTTTCCCAATCGCTACTTCGATGTGGGCATTGCCGAACAGCATGCGGTTACTTTCGCAGCGGGGATCGCCTGCGAGGGTCAGCGGCCGGTTCTGGCGATCTACTCCACCTTTCTGCAACGTGGGTACGATCAGCTGATCCACGATGTGGCGCTGCAGAACCTCCCGGTTCTGTTTGCCATCGATCGGGGTGGTCTCGTGGGGGCCGACGGTGCCACTCACGCCGGCATCTACGACTACGCCTTCATGCGATGTGTCCCGAACATGGTTCTGATGGCACCCAAGGACGAATACGAATGTCGTCGCATGCTCAGCACGGGTCTGGCGGTCGAGGGGCCCAGTGCGGTGCGCTACCCCCGCGGCGCCGGTCTCGGGGTGGATCCCACCGAGACACTGGAACCCATCGAGATCGGCAAGGCCGAGGTGCTGCGCACCCATCACAGGGCTGCCGCTGCCGGTCGTGTGGCCATTCTGGCGTTTGGATCAATGGTCGGGCCAGCGCTGCGCGCTGGCGAGGCACTCGATGCCACCGTTGTCAACATGCGCTTCATCAAGCCGCTCGATCTCGACCTTCTGCGACAGATCGCAGCCACTCACGACCTGATGGTGACCGTCGAGGAGCATGTCGTCATGGGCGGTGCAGGATCGGCATGTGCCGAGGCACTGGTGGCCATGGGTGACAGCATCCCCATGATTCCGATTCTTCACCTGGGATTGCCCGATCGTTTCATCGATCATGGCGATCATCAGAAACTGCTTTCGATGGAAGGTCTGGATGCCGCCGGCATCGAAGCCTCCATACGGGCCCGCATGGCTCAGCCCGTATCGCTGAAGATCGTTTCCTGAAGGGCGTGTTTGCCCCCCGGTGTTACCGGGAAGGCGTGCAGCGGGCCGGCGATGTCGACGGCCCGATTCGATTCGCAGTGTTTGTCCGCGGGATTCAGTCGCGGAAGTTGCCAAATGTCAGGGGCAGGTCGTCGATGTCCTTGCGCAAGAGAGCGATGGCCGCCTGAAGATCGTCACGCTTGGCCCCGCTGATGCGCACGGCATCACCCTGGATGGCCGCCTGGACCTTCATCTTGCTGTCCTTGATCACCCGGACGATCCGTTTGGCGTCGTCCTGGCCAATACCATGACGGACCTTGATCAGCTGGCGCACCTTGTCGCCGCCGATCTTCTCGACGGGACCGGCATCCAGAAACCTCACATCGACGCCGCGCTTGGCGCATTTTCCAATCAGGACATCACGCACCTGTCCCACCTGAAAGTCGCTGTCGGCAAAGACCGTCAGTTCGCGGTCTTTCTGCTCGACACGGGCGCTGGATCCCTTGAAATCGAAACGCGTGGCGATCTCCTTGGACGTCTGGTCGACTGCATTTCGCAATTCCGTCAGATTGGCTTCCAGCATGGCATCAAATGAGGGCATGGTCTGTCTCCGTGAAGTCAGTCACAGCCGGCTGCGGATCGCACACGCCGGCGTATCCGGGGCATGGCGTTACTTGCGTCGTGTGGCTGCGATCCGCATGCGCAGGGCGTTGAGCTTGATGAAGCCGCCCGCATCGGCCTGGTTGTATGCGCCACCATCGTCGTCGAATGTCGAGATCCGGGCATCGAACAGTGATGCCGGTGAACTGCGTCCGATCACGGTGACCGTACCCTTGTAGAGCTTGAGCCTGACGGTTCCGTTTACCTGCTGCTGGGTGTGATCGATGAGCGTCTGCAGCGCCACACGCTCGGGCGACCACCAGTAGCCGTTGTACACAAGGCTGGCGTAGCGTGGCATCAGATCATCTTTCAGATGCGCCACCTCGCGATCGAGGGTGAGGGACTCGATGGCGCGATGGGCACGCAGGAGTATCGTTCCTCCGGGTGTTTCGTAGCATCCCCGCGACTTCATGCCGACATAGCGGTTCTCCACCAGGTCGAGACGTCCGATACCGTGTTTGCCACCGATGGTGTTCAGGGCCAGGAGGAGTTCGTGCGCCTTCATGCGCTTGCCGTCGATCGCGACCAGATCGCCGCGCTCGAAGGACAGTTCGACAACTTCCGGCCGCGAGGGAGCCTTCTCGACAGGCACGGTGAGGCGCCACATGCCTTTGGCCGGGGGTTCGCGGGACGGATCCTCCAGGACACCTCCCTCGTAGGAGATGTGCAGCAGGTTGGCATCCATGGAAAACGG
>CAYYDO010000182.1:0-4203 GCA_964470595.1 uncultured Burkholderiaceae bacterium
GGCATTTCGCTACGGCAACAGGAGTGTGATTGAACGCCTCAACCTGTCCGTCAAAGAGGGAGCGATGATCGGGCTGGTGGGACACAGCGGTTCGGGAAAGAGCACCCTCGTGAACCTGATCTGCCGGTTCTATGATGTCTCGGAGGGTGCGATTCTGGTCGACGGCACCGACGTACGCTCTTTCGCGGTGGCCGACTATCGGCGACATATCGGGCTGGTGCTGCAGGAGCCCTTCCTGTTTTACGGCACGATCGCCGATAACATCGCCTACGGGAAACCCGACGCGAGCCGTGAAGATATCGTGGCAGCCGCTCGGGCCGCGCATGCTCATGAGTTCATTCTCCGACTCCCGCTCGGCTATGACTCGCTCGTTGGCGAACGCGGACACGGTCTGTCTGGCGGCGAACGACAACGCATCTCGATAGCAAGGGCGCTTCTGATTGACCCTCGAATCCTCATCCTGGATGAGGCCACCTCCAGCGTGGATACCGAGACCGAAAAGGAGATTCAGCGCGCACTCGACAACCTTGTGCGGGGTCGCACGACCATCGCGATTGCCCATCGGTTGTCCACTCTTCGCAAGGCCGACAGGCTGGTCGTCCTCGATCGGGGAGAGAAAGTGGAAGAAGGGCCGCATGAGCAACTGATGGAGCGACGCGGCGCCTACTGGCGACTCTATGAGGCGCAGCAACGGCAGGCCGCCGCCGATCTTGACCGGATCCGGGAGGATGTCATCTGATGCGACTCGAGCGCACGCCACTGGGCTATCTCAGACTGATCGATGATGCCGGCATCACGCATGAACCGGTGCATGCGGTGCGCGCCTTTCCCGTGCATGCGCCCGACAAGGATGTTGCCCTGGTCACTGCCGATGGTGCGGAGAAAGCCTGGATCTCTGCACTGGGCAACCTCGCTCCGAACGAGCGGAATCTGATCGAACAGGATCTGCAGGAGCGCGAGTTCCTGCCGGTCATCGAGCGAATCGTCTCCGTATCCTCGTTTGTGACGCCCAGCATCTGGACGGTGGAGACAAATCGGGGAACCTGTCGCTTCAGCCTGCGTGGCGAGGAGGACATCCGCCGCCTTGGAAATGCAGTGCTCCTGATACTCGACAGTTACGGCGTGCATTACCTGATTCGCGAACCCGGAAAACTCGACCGGGCAAGCCGTCGATTACTGGATCGTTTCCTCTAGATCGATGCGGGGCAGAGCTCGGTCCCATCCGCCGGGCTGAGTTACACTCGCCTACCCCGGTTTCAGATCGAATCGCATGCGCCCCCTCCACCTGATTGCCATCTCGCTCGCGCTCACTCTGACTGCAACCCTGTCGCTCCCAGCCCCTGCTGCTGCGGAGCAACATCGCATGTTCCAATCGGCCCCTGATGGTGCGTCAGCGGCCGCGGAACTCCTCAAAACTCCGCTGCGGGACAAGGATGCAGGTCTGTTCGAGCTGCAGGGCCCCATCCTGTCCTACCTCCGGGAAAGTCTTGAGGGCATGCTCGGAATCGCATACCGATTCGGCAGCCTCAATCCCGCGAGGGGTCTGGACTGCAGCGGACTGGTCGTGCATGTGTTCTCCAAACTGGGATTTTCCGACTTGCCCAGAACAGCCTCCGGCCTCGCCGGACTGGGACGGCAGATCGACAAGGGTGAACTTCGCTTCGGTGACCTGGTTTTCTTCAATACCCGCGGCCGACGCTACTCGCATGTGGGCATCTACATCGGCGAGGGCCGCTTCATTCATGCGGCGACGCGTGGCCGCAAGGTCATGGAAAGCTCACTCGATGAGCGCTACTACCAGACCCGCTACAACGGGGCCAGACGTCTGATCAATACCGATTCCTGAAGTCTCTCCAGAGGCGAAATCTGTTGGAGAGCATCAGCCGACACGATCAGACGACAATCGCGATCCTCACGATCGCAGCCTTCTGCAGCATGGCGGCGCTGCGAATTGCCGACCCCCTGCTGCCCGTCATCGCAGCAGAGTTCGATATTGGCACGGGGGGAGCCTCCGGCATCGTAAGCGTCTTCGCGATTGCTTACGGCCTCACACAGTTTCTGATCGGTCCGATGGCGGACCGTTTTGGAAAGCTCTTCGTCCTCTCGCTGGCACTGGCTTTGTCGGTGATCGCCAATATCGGGATCGCGCTGTCTCAGGACTTCACCGCAATCCTTGTATGGCGGACAGTCGCTGGCGCAACAACCGCCGGCATCATTCCCATCTCGATTGCCTGGATCGGAGAGGCGATCCCTTACGGTCTGCGGCAGGCGACTCTGGCGCGTTTTCTGTTCGGTGTTCTCTTCGGCATGGTCGGAGGTCAGTTGGTGGGCGGAGTCTGCGCGGATCTGGGCAGCTGGCGCTCAGGTTTCCTGATCCTGGCCGTGTTCTATCTTCTTTGCTGTCTGTTGCTGATGCGCAGCGGACGTCACCAGCGTCAGACGACCACCACTGGTACGGGTGGAAATGCTCTGAAGCATCTCGCCCACGTGCTCTCCGTGCGCTGGGCCCGCACCATTCTCCTGACAGTAAGTATCGAGGGATTCGTTCTGTATGCCGCCGTGGTCTTCATCCCGGCGTTCCTCCATGAGCGACTGGAGATTCGTCTGACCGCTGCAGCAGCCATCATGTCGGCACTCGCTGCCGGAGGAATGCTCTATGCCGCCACCGCCTCGCGCATGCTGGCCAAGCTGGGTGAAACCGGCCTGATCCGCTGGGGGGGGGCTCTGCTGGGCCTGGCGTTTCTGCTGATCATCCTGACCGGCCACTGGGCGACCGCATGTGCAGCAGTATTCATGATCGGTCTGGGCATGTACATGCTGCACAACACCCTTCAGACGATTGCGACACAGATGGTTCCGGAATCGCGCGGTACCGCTGTGTCGATGTTTGCCTGCTGCATTTTTCTCGGACAGGCGATCGGAGTGACCGCCTCGGGCTGGATGATCGATGCCTTTGGCTTGAGCAGCATCTTCTGGCTTCCAACAATCGGTCTTCCGGTCATGGGCTGGGTGCTGTGCGCGCTCGTGGCCCGGCACAACGCCCGGCACGACGATACCCAGGCAGGAAAACCCTTGCCTCCAGTACAGGATTAACTGAAGAGAACGCCCCGTTCCTCGAGCCCCTCGAGGAGTTTTTCACCACGCTCCTGAGCGCCAAGAAAAGTGCCACGGGGGTACAGACCTTCCATCATGAGCGCCTGTTTGCGGGACTCCTGATCGCCCAGTTTGCCTGCAATGAACAGGTACATATAGGCCTCGTCGTCGTTCTTTTCAACGATTTGTCCGTCGAGATACTGTTTGGCCAGCATCTGGGCGGCCTCAGCACAACCCAGTTCCAAGCCTCGACGAAGCAGACGCATGATATTGCTGGGAGTGGCAATTGCGAGGCCAGAACCAGATGTCATGCACAGCCTGGCAAGCCCGATAAAGGCTCTCGGGAACAGCATGCGACAGGCTTCCATGAAGTTCTCTACAGCCTTGTCCAGGCTTTGAATGGAGGCGAACGGTGCCCCCCAGTAGAGGATCGCCAGATTGAAGGTGGCGTCTGCGTTCCTGGCCTGACTCTGTTCCACGAGCAGTTGAAGCACTTCCTGCGCTTGGGATTCAGTGGTCTGCTTGCTGATGATCATCTCGTTGAGACGATAGATGGCACCCTCCTCGCCATTGCGGGCGAGTATCAGGAATATATCGAAAGCCTCTCTGTGAGCACCCGCCTTGAGGGCCTGCTCACCATCCTGGTAGCTGTACACGATCTGGATCTGTCCGGGAGTTATGCAGATGGGCCGGCATTTGCGACCCCGCCGACTGGAGAGGTAACCTTTGATTGTACCTCTGACCAGGACGCACCGTCCGAGGCCAGATGTCAGAAAACGCCTGATCTTCCGATTGCGCCGGCAGCAGCGATCGCGAGACAGGCACACGCGACGATCGACAGTCGGGCACGCAGCCGCGAGTACCACAGGGGCAACGACACGCGGTTCGCGAGCAGCGCATCCCGCCAGTAAGCGAGCGCCAACCCCACGATCAGCAAGGAATGGCCCAGTGAGACCGGTATCAGCAGCGCAACCCAGCCGATCAGGGCCGGGATCACGCTCCACGCATAGCAACGATTCCGATCACCCTGCGCGAGTCCGGGAAGCAGCATCCCGAAAGCCCAATGCAGAGCGCCCACGAAACTCAGAATCACCGCACCATAGGCATTGA
>CAYYDO010000183.1:0-661 GCA_964470595.1 uncultured Burkholderiaceae bacterium
GCCCAGTGTTCCTGCAGGCAGCCTGCACATTCTCGACTGCGAGATCGATCTGGCGCGCCAACTGGTGCAGGTGCGGGGGCAGTTGTGCAATCTGTCGGCGCGCGAATTCGCGCTTCTGCGTTGCCTGGCCCAGGGTCAGGGTCGGGTCCTGACGCGAGAGTGGCTGCTGCAGCAGGTCTGGGGGCGAGACTACGATGGCGAAGATCGTGCCGTCGACACCTGTGTGATGCGTCTGCGCGAGCGCCTCGGGCGTGAAAGCGAGGTCGCCAGCGCCATCGAGGCCGTGCGCGGCGTGGGCTATCGCATGCATCCGCAGGGGCGCTGACCATGGCGGCAGCTTCCGGTTCGACTGGCCCAAACCCACCGATACCCACCATCGGGCAGGAGATCATGCAGGCGCAGTTGCGCCCGGTACTCACCCTGGCACTTGCCGCGGCGACCCTGATCAGTCTGCTGATCATTGCGCAGTACGCGTGGTTGCGGTTGCACGATACCAATCCGCTGGATGACGTTGAGGATGACGACCTGAGGGTGATGATGCGCACGGCAACGCCTGCGCAGTGGCCGATACTGGCCCGCTGGGTGGGCGCGTACGGGCTGGGCATGAGCATGGGTGAAGCCAAGGGTGTGCCACCTGGTCAGGGGGGGCTGCGCAGCGGCG
>CAYYDO010000183.1:671-4173 GCA_964470595.1 uncultured Burkholderiaceae bacterium
CGATGAAGGGCAGTCACTCGGTAGCGCCGCTGTGCGAGGTGGTGGCGCTGTCGCAGGTGATATCGATTGTCACCGCAGGGCAGCGCATCGATGTCGCGAGCGGTTTGCCTCTGGGGCCGCCAGCCCCCGCCCTGCAAGAAGCGATCACAGGCCTTACCTCCGCCAGCAGCATCCGGGTGTCTCCGGGAGGCTCGCCGGGCATGTCCGATGACCCCATATGGCCCACGCTGCTGATTCGCCTCGACCAGGACCGTGTGGTGATGCTCTCCAGCCCAGCCTATGCGCTTCCCTTCACGGAATTGGCCAGCGTGGTGCTCGCGGCATTCGGCGTGGTGGGCGCCGGATCTGCCGTGTTTGTGGCGCTCTTTCTGTACCTGTTCCGGCGCTACTTCGCAGAGCACAGCGCCAGGCGGCTGAGCGCACCGATCCAGCGTCTGGCGGCCGCCGTACGTCAGGCCGCGCAAGAACGCGATGCCTCCCGCCGTGCACTGGTGGAAGCACCCGCCGAAGTCGCGCAACTGGCCGAAGACTTCAATCGTATGCAGATGCACCTGGCCGAAACACTGACGGCACGCGAACGGGTGATCAATGGCCAGCGCGATCTCGTGACCGCGCTATCGCATGAGTTGCGCACGCCGCTTGCCGTGCTGCGGGGGCATGCCGAGGTTCTGGAGAGAGCGCCCGAGACCGCCTCCGCAGCCGGGATCATGCTTCGGCAGATCGAAGACCTTCACCGTCTGTTGAGTGATCTGCTCGATATGGCCCGACTGGAATCGATCGAGGCCACCCTGGTGTCGCAACGGGTACTGCTCTCGGATGTCATCGACGAGATGCAGGAGCGATTCGGTGCAGCGGGCTGGCGTCACGGGGTGCTGGTGCGCATCGCCCCCGACAGCGATCACTCGGTGGCCGCGCGGGCCGACCCGCGCTGGTTGCGCCAGATGGTGGCCAACCTGCTCAGCAATGCGATTCGCCACACCCCACAAGGGGGGCTGGTAACACTGACCGTTCAGCGCAGCGGAGACCATGCGCTGCTGATCGTGGACGATACCGGTAATGGCCTGGGATCGACCCAGACACGCGGCGAGCTGGATGAGCGCGGCGCGGGAGTGGGTCTGGGGGTGGTACGCCGGCTGGCTCAGGCCATGGGAGGCACACTCACACTCGCCTCAAACGAACTCGGTGGCACACGGGCGAACCTGCAATTACAACCTGCGGAACCACAGCGGGCAGAACCCCGCTGACACCTCACTTCAACGACAGCACATACCTGGCAATTGCCTGCGCTTCGCTTTCGGATACCTGCGGTTGGGGCGGCATCATGTCTTCACCCCAGACACCCGCGCCACCGTTTCTGATCTTCTTTGCCAGGACCTCCACTGCATTGGCCTGGCTCGAATACTTCTGGGAGATTTCCTTGAAGTTGGGACCGTACTTTCGCTTCTCGACGGCGTGACTCGCCAGACAGTTCTTCTTCACGACCAGGTCGTAATCCGCCACCGCCCCACCTGCTGCACCCAGCAGCGACGCGGTCACGAACAGATTCACAAAAAACCGCATAACTTTCACCTCATATCCGCAGGACACAAAAAAGCGCGCTGCAATCAAGCAGCGCGCCTCGCAAACTGACATTACTGCGGTGTGACCCGAATGATGTTGCCCTGGTCTTCAAGCGCGACATACAGATCGCCATCCGGGCCCTGCGAGCAAGCACGGAATCGGCCTGTAGCTGTGGGCCAGGACACATCGGACTTGGTCGCTTTCAGACCATCTGCACTGACCTTGAGCACCTCGAGACGATTGCCCACGGGCGTGCCGTGAATACCAATGCCGGAATAGCCCACGATCATCGAGCCGTTCCAGTCCTTCCACTTGGCACCCGATACAAAGGTGTTGCAGAACATCCCCTGCGAGAGACCACCATTGTTCCAGGCTGGCTTCATCGCGTTGGGATAGGTCTTCAGATCGGTCATCGGCATGAAGGCGGAACGCTGCTTCGGATCCATGGCGCCCATCTGGTTGGGTGAATAGCCGCAATAGTCATCCGGGCAGTCCTTGCGGCCTGCCATGTTCGGACGCGGATCCCAGCCGGCATTGCCACCGTTTTCAAGCGCGGTCACTTCGTCGCTGTGCCAGGGGCCATTTTCAGCGGTGAAGGGGCGGTTGTCGCCCGGGCGGAATGCAATGCCCTGCGGATTGCGGTGGCCGTAGGTATAGACGCGCGGATCAAACCCGGCAGGCGGCTTGTTGCCAGCCGCAGGCTTGCCGTCGCGATCGATGCGCAGCACTTTTCCGGCAATGATCGTGGGGCTCATCGGTGCGATACCCAGGTGGTTGTCACCGGTGGTCACATACAGGAAACCATCACCCGGGCTGAAGCGGATACGGCCACCGTTGTGCGCACCGGGGCCGCCAAACGGGTGCTTGCTGGCCTTGGGCTTGTAGTTGATATCCGGAACGATGTCGGTACGGTCGGATACCGCTGTCATGGCGTCGTTGACCTTGAACCGCATCACGCGGTTGCCGAGCTTGTTGTTCAGGTTGGAGCTGGAGTAGACATAGATGAAGCGGTTCTTGGCGAACTCGGGATCGACTTCGACGCCCATCATGCCGGCCTGACCATCACAGAACAGGTCGGCGCTGGCAGATGAATAGCCCGTGGTGCCCGCCATGCCGTGGAGCTTGTTGATCGCACCCGAGGGGGTACGTACCGACAGACCCTTGCATTTTTCCGTGAAGAACATCGTGCCGTCGCGCAGGAACGACATATCCCATGGCGAATCCAGCTTGCCCACGACGACCTCGGTGGACAGGGTTGGTGCTGCGGCGAAGAGACTGGTCGTTGCGGTCAGGCCAACCGCAGCCACAGCCGATTTGAAGCTTTTTGACATGTCTACCTCCTCTAATGGTCCCTCGGGACCGGGTGCGTTTATTTTTGTTGTGGTGCAGAAACGGTGCTTGCACAGATAGCGCATCACCGAGACCCAATTTGCGCGCCTTGTTGATAAAAATCAAGTTGCGGCGCGACATGCCGCATGGGTTCGCGCCCTGGTAACCCGATCAATCTGTCGCAAGCGGACTCGATGGCCCCTTGGTGTGCATTGGTACAGAAGAGAGTTGATCCAGCCAGGGCATGGCCGAGTGCCCCCAGACCTGCACGGTGGGGGTGAGTTGATCACGCTCCTCGATACAGCCCAGGCGAAGGTTCATGGTCCTGGGTTCGCCATCGCCCTCGGTGGCCCAGAGGTGGCTGCCGCACTCGCCGCAAAAGGACTGGATACGGCGATTGCCGCTTTCGGCCACTTTCACATACTGCTTGGCAGTGCCCGTGACCTCGACATTACCGATGGGTGTGGGCAATACAGCCCGAAATGGCGCGCCGGAAAAGATCTGGCAATCCGTGCAGTGGCAGGCAACGACGCGCGTTGGATCCACAAGGGCCTTGAAGGAGATTGCACCGCAAAAACACGCCCCCGTAACTTTCATACTGACTCCTCCCATA
>CAYYDO010000184.1:0-4169 GCA_964470595.1 uncultured Burkholderiaceae bacterium
CAGAAGGGCCCGATAGGTTGGTGCTGCCGCGTGGTGAAACTCGTCGATGATGACCACATCGAAGTAATCCGGCGGCAGGTGTGCGATTCCCTGGCGGGAGAGGCTCTGCACCGATGCAAAGACGTGATGAAAGTGATCGGGTCGCTTTCCGTCCGCCCAGTATTCCCCGAAGTCGCGATCCCGCAGCGCATAGCAGAACGTGGCGCGTGATTGCTCCAGAATTTCCCATCGGTGCGCAACGAAAAGCAGTCTTGCTCGGGGTAGCTGGGCCTTGAGTCGCGCGTAGTCGACTGCAGCCATCACGGTCTTGCCGGTGCCGGTAGCAGACACCAACAGGTTGCGGTGACGACCCCGCTCGCGCTCGATCGCAATCAGTTCCAGCAATCTTTCCTGATAGGTCTCCAGCCGCAGCTCGATACCGGGTATCCAGTAGAGATGTCTCTGCTCGCTACGAGCATCATCGCTTTCCCGGCGAATCGCTTCCCGAAAGGTGGTGGCATCGAAGTCGACGAAGTCGTCGCTGTTCCAGCAGGATTCGAACAGCGCTCCCATGCGTTCCAGAAGGCTTCGATTGCGCGCTTCTGCGATACGGACATTCCACTCCAGACCAGTGACCTGTGCCGAGTGCGTCAGGTTGGATGAGCCGATGTAGCCAGTGCTCAGACCACCAGGGCGATGAAACAGCCACGACTTCGCATGAAGCCGGGTGGTGGAGGTGTCATACGAAACACGTACCTGTGCACCCATATCCCGCAGTTCCTCCAGTGCGGAAGCCTCCGTTGATCCGGTGTAGGTGGTCGTCAGGACGCGCAGTCGCCTGGCGTTGTCCCTTGCGTGCCGTTGTAGGGCTTCCTTCATGGGCGCAAGACCGCTGCGACGGATGAAGGCCATGATCAGATCGATGCGCTCGGCAGAGGGAATCTCCGATACCAGTTGCGAGACCAGCCGCGGCTCGCCGGGGGCATTGGTCATGAGCGCCGTATCCAGAAGAGGCACGACTGGGGGCGCGATATGACCGGGTCTGCCATCCGGCAGCAGAGCGGTGATTTCGGCCAGAAACTCCCCTTCGGGAAGTGGCGCATCTTCCCGCAGGTCGAGATGATCGGGTTGCGTCGCCTGCTCGATCAGTTTCGCGACCAGTGCGGCCCCGGCCTTGACGCGCTCGCCATCTGGCAGGGAACCCAGCACGCGCTCGATCACTCGGGAGAGATGCAGTACCAGCCGGTCTGGCGCCTCGGCAGGCGAGAGTGTTCTTGTGTGGGCCTTGAGCCCCGATTCAAGCGATGCGATGGCCTGTGCAAGTCTCTCGGTCAGCAGGGATTCGTAAAGGCCGGGGCGAAGCTTGGTCATGAGGGCGCGTGAATTGCCATCAGGCGGGAGCAAGCGTCAAATGTCCCACCTCTGCTTTGGCGGGGCGCACTTTGATTTCGATGTCGTAGCCGAGTCGTGTCAGGCAATCCATTAGCTTGCGCTCGGACAAGTTAGTGAAGTGGCCGCGCATCATGTCAGATACCTTGGGCTGGGAAATGCCCATGATCTTGGCTGCTTCCTGTTGGGTGAGGCCGCGCGCCTTCATGGCCTTTCGGATCTCAATCACCAGACCGGTCTTGATCTTGAGTTTTTCGGCATCAGCCAAACCGAGATCGGCGAATACATTGCCGGAACCCAGATGCACTTCAACGCCTTCAATCAGCCTGGTTTTCATTTTCGTAGCTTCTTCACATAACGGCCCCGCCAAACCCTTTGAGCACTTTGGCGGCGTCGTGGCGGTCACCTGCCTGCGCAAGTGAGAGCGCGAAGCCGAATAAGCGTCGGATTTCCGCGGGAAGAGCCATCAAGTCTTTGTGGCTACTGCCTACCCATTCAAGAGGTCGCTCGGTGGCGGACATGACCAAATTATGTATTAAACGGTATAGACAACAAGATCATCACCCGATCAATCTGCCAGATACAACTCTCACACCCTCCACACCTCCCACACCGCGGCTCCGCTCTGTCTCACCAGGCGAACCCTCGGCCTTGCAGGAAGCGAGCCACCGAACAGCCTGCGCAACTCATCGCTGAGCAGATTCGGTTCGCTACGTGCATCGCTGGGTTGTGCCTTCAGCACATTCAGGGCCAACAGCGCACTCCAGTCCTTGTTGACGGCTTTCCGGGCTGATGCGCCAGGCCAGGGAGGGGCTTGCGCCGTACTTGCGGGTCTGGATGGTGTCGCGGAAGCTGCCAGCATCCTCGTAAAAGCCCACCAGTCGCACCGCGACGGTGTCGGACAGCGGTGCTGTCCAGTCCGCATCGGCTCGGTAGGTGTCGAAGCTGCCGGCCGATACGCGAAATTCGCCGGCGGTCTTGAAGGTTGGTCGCTTGGTCACCAGGTTGATCGTGCCGCCCGGTTCGCCGCGGCCATACAGCGCTGCGCGAGGACCCTTGAGCACCTCGATGGACTCGATGCCCGACAGATCCCGCGGCCCACCAAATCCACGGCCCGCGTTGAAACCGTTCACCAGATAGTTGCTGGGCAGATTCTCGTCGCCCACGAATCCACGCAGGGCAAAGGCGTTCCAGAGTCCGCCGAAGTTGTTCTGTCGCGCGACCGATGCGGAGAGATCCAGCGCTCGGGTCAGGTCGAGTGCGCCCGAGGCGCGCAGTGTTTCGCTGTCGATGGACTGTTCGGCATGAGGCGTTTCGAGGCGCTCGAAATCCCCGCGATAGGCCTGACGGGTGGCTGTAACGACGACTGTTTCAAGGTTGCTGGCGCCTCTTTGCCCGTCGCCTGAGCCGTCTTGCGATTGGGGGGCGCTGGTCTGAGCCTGAACTGGGCAGAGGGTGGCCATTGCGATGGCTGCGGGGAGGGTGCGAAGCTTCATGTGAACTTTTTGTGGGGTTTGTTTGGTGTGCTGACCTCTTAATGATAACGCATTATCATTCAGATTCTCTGCAGTCCGGTAACCTGAAAACATGGAACGCAACACACGCCAGCGCAGCGCGATCCTTGACGCCATTTCTCGGGCCGACCGACCGCTTCTGCCCCAGGAGGTGCTGGAAGCGGCCCAGCACCTTGTGGCTGGACTTGGCATCGCCACGGTCTACCGCAACCTCAAATTGCTTGTGCAGGAGGGCCAGGTGCAGGCGGTAAACCTGCCTGGTGAGAATCCGCGCTTCGAGCTAGCCGGGCATCAACATCACCACCATTTTCAGTGCAGGCAATGCCAAAGGGTGTTCGATGTGCACGCCTGCCCGGGCGATCTAGGACGCTTGGCGCCGCAGGGCTTCATCGTGGAAGACCATGACCTCACGCTCTATGGGCGTTGCAAGGAGTGCACGGCGTCGGCATGAGCCGACGCGCGCTTTTCAGTAGCGGGAAACAGTCGGATTTTCGCGCCTGTTGATGGCACTGCTGCTGTGCACACACAAGCATACCCTTCTCTTTGCAGTATGATAAACCGCACGTTTAAGGAGATTGTTATGAGTACGGTTGCTGCTAATGAACTGAAGACTAAAGGTATCAAGGCGATTGAAGACGCCTTGCTGTCGCAACCCGAGGTGTCACTCTCCGTGCGCGGTCAGGTGAAATACGTGGTCATGCGCCAGGAACACTATCAATACCTGCGCGAGTGCGAACTGGAGGCGGCATTGGCGGAATCCAGAGCCGATTTGTCAGATGGTCGGTTTGTCAGGGAAACCGTTGCTCAGCATGTGCAACGTTTGAAGCGGCTGAACAAGTCTGCCCGATGAGCTGGCAGCTGGTTTTCACCGAGCAGTACAACCGTCGCGCTGCCCGGTTTCTCAAGCGCAACCCCGCTCTGGAGAATCAGTACGCCAAGACACTGGAGTTGCTGGAGTTGAATCCCCATCACCCATCACTGCGCCTTCACGCACTCGCTGGCAGGCTCACCGGTCTTCACAGCGCGTCCATCAACCTCAGGTACCGCATCACCCTTGAGCTGATCATTACCGAGCACGAGATTGTCCTCGTCAATGTGGGCGATCACGATGCCGTGTACTGACAGGTCACCCAGGCAGGCAAAGCCAGTTAACTCGTCTCACCGGAGTCCGGCCCCTTGAGCTCCGCGAATTTCGCGGCCATGGTGGGGTTCCCCCGCGTGAGTTTCTTCACCGTCACATCCTGCGCCTTGTCGTTGGCCAGGCTCAGGTTTCTGATTGTTCCTGTC
>CAYYDO010000185.1:0-4168 GCA_964470595.1 uncultured Burkholderiaceae bacterium
ATCAGCGGATGGCGATCGCCTTGACGGCGGCAGCCAGACGGCTCTTGTGACGCGAAGCCTTGTTCTTGTGAACAATGTTCTTGTCGGCAATGCGATCGATGGTGCTGGTCGCAGAGCGGAGCGCATCGAGCGCGGCCTTGGCGTCGCCCGCGGCAACGGCCTTGCGTACGGACTTGACGGCAGTGCGATAGGCAGAGCGCAGGCCGGCATTGAGCAGACGGCGTGAGGCGGCCTGACGGGCGCTTTTTCGGGCGGAGGCGGAATTGGCCATAAAGCTGGTGATCCTTCTGACGTAGGCGAAAAGCCCTAAACTATAGCGCCGAACATGAATCTGCTCAAGACCGCAGCCGCAATCAGCGGGCTGACCCTGCTCTCCCGGATCACCGGACTGCTTCGGGAAACCCTCACAGCCGCCTTTTTCGGCGCCGGAAGCCAGACCGACGCGTTTTTCGTGGCCTTCCGCCTGCCCAACCTGCTCAGGAGACTTTTTGCCGAGGGGGCCTTCTCACAGGCGTTTGTCCCCGTACTCGGTCAGGTCAGGGCGGAACAGGGCGATGGTCCGGCCCGGAATCTCGCGCGCAAGGCGGCGCTGGTGCTGACTGCTGTTCTGGCGCTGATCTGCCTGCTGGCGATTCTGGCGGCCCCGCTCCTGGTGTGGCTGATGTCGGGGGGCTTCGGCGGCGACGAGGCGACCTTCGATCTGGCCGTGGTACTCACGCGATGGATGTTCCCTTACATCCTGCTCATCTCGCTGGTGGCCCTGGCTGCCGGCGTTCTCAACACCTGGTCCAGTTTCAAGGCCCCCGCCTTTGCACCAGTGCTTCTGAATGTCTCGTTCATCGGCTGCATCCTGCTGCTGTCGCCGCACCTGGACGAACCAGTCATGGCCCTCGCTGTCGCAGTGGTGCTGGGGGGGCTGGCCCAGCTCGCACTCATGATCATCGCCCTGCGTCGCACACCGGCACTGCGCGGTGACGCCGGAACGGACTCGGCAGACGGCCGCCACGAGCGACTGGGGACACTCCGCCAGGCATGGCAGGATCCGGGGGGGCGACGCATTCTGGTGCTCATGGCACCTGCCACGCTGGCCGTCTCGGTCGCGCAGATCAGCCTCGTGATCAACACACACATCGCCGCCCGCCTGGAGGCTGGCAGTGTCTCGTGGCTCTCCTATGCGGACCGCCTGATGGAGCTCCCCACGGCACTGCTCGGCGTGGCACTCGGCACCGTGCTTCTGCCCAGCCTGACCCGGGCGCACAGCGAACAGGATGCAGCGCGCGTCAACGGGCTGATCGACTGGGGACTGCGTCTGGTGACTCTGCTGGTCATACCCACGGCTGTCGGGCTCGCGGTGCTGGCCATCCCGCTTGCCGCAGTGCTGTTCCACTACGGGCGCTTCGATCATCAGGACCTGATGATGACGGCGCAGGCCATGGCTGCATACGCTGTCGGTCTGTTCGGACTGATCGCCATCAAGGTGCTGGCACCCGGATTCTATTCCCGGCAGGATATCCGCACGCCTGTCAGGATCGCGCTGTTCACGCTCGTGTTGACCCAGGTCCTCAATGTGCTGCTCGTTCCCATGCTGGCCCATGCCGGTCTGGCACTGGCAACCAGTCTCGCGGCATGTGCCAATGCCTACCTTCTGTTGCGCGGCCTCAGGCGTCAGGCAATTTACACACCCGGTCCCGGTTGGCGATCCTTTCTGCTCAGGGTGATGATCGCGAGCCTGCTCATGGGTGTCGCGATTACCCTGCTGGCGCTGGAGATCGACTGGTCCGGCATGCAGACCGCCCCGATGATGCGCATGACATGGCTGGCAATCATTCTTGCCGTGGCCGCGCTGGTGTATTTCCCCTGCCTGCGACTCCTGGGCGTGAGGTGGATTCATTTGATCAGGAAGGATGTGCCATGAATCTGTGTTTCATTGGCGGTGGCAATATGGCCAGCGCCCTGATCGGCGGTCTGATCGAGAGCCAGACACCACTGCAGCGCTTGCACGTTGTCGAACCCGACAACGGCGCAAGGGAGAGGTTACTCAGCAGGTTCGCGAGCCCTGCCCGATCACACGGTATCGATCTGTCGATCGATGCGACGGACAGTCCGAACGATCTCGCGAGGGAACCCGGTGCGACCTGGGTCGTGCTGGCGGTCAAACCCCAGCATATGCGTGAGGTCTGCCTCGAATCCGCACCGGGTGTTCGTCAGCTGCTCGGCAACAGTCTGCTTCTGTCGATTGCAGCGGGCGTCTCTGTGCAGGCCATCGGCAACTGGTGCGGACACTCCCGCATCGTCCGGGCGATGCCCAATACGCCTGCACTGGTCGGAAGCGGTGTCACAGGCCTGTTCGCCAGCAGCAGCATTCCGGCTCAGGCACGCGCACAGGCGGAACAGTTGATGTCGGCAGTTGGCCGCACCGCATGGATCGACCGCGAGGAACTGATGGATGCCGTCACCGCGCTGTCGGGGTCAGGGCCGGCCTATGTCTTTCGTTTCATCGAGGCCCTCACGGCGGCCGGAACCGAGCTCGGTCTGAGCGGGGAGCAGTCTGCGATGCTTGCCCTGGAGACCGTCAAGGGTGCGACTGCGCTTCTGGAATCATCCGGCGAGTCACCGGCCAGTCTTCGGGAAAAGGTGACGTCCCGCGGCGGTACGACGGCAGCGGCGCTTGCCAGCCTCGACGCCGGTGGATTCATGTCGATGATGGCGGAGGCCTTGCGCGCGGCGCGCGACAGGGGCGCGGCAATGTCGCGCGAGTTCCGTTGAGCCGGAGTGGCCGTCAGAACCCGAGTTGCAGGGCGAGCCCCAGAAACAGGGGAATGCCCACCAGATTGTTTCCCCGGAACACTGCGAAACAATCGTCACGATCGCGCGTGCGCAATCGCCAGGTCAGGAAACCGCAGATCAGTGCCGTCAGGCACCAGCCGATCCAGTAGGCCAGATGACCTTCTGACCCGGCAAGAGACTGGCCGACAATGAACATGCACCACAGAAACAGCAGATAACTCACGGCAACCGCCAGCAGATCGAATCGTCCGAAGGTGATGGCGCTGCTGCGCACTCCGATGCGAATGTCATCGTCGCGATCCACCATCGCATAGGCAGTGTCATACGCCATGGTCCAGAAGAAGTTGCCGATGAACATCACCCACGCCACAGTTGGCACCTGACCCTGGGTATCGGCAAAAGCCATGGGTATCCCGAAACCGAACGCGATACCGAGTATCGCCTGAGGGATCGCAAAGAAGCGCTTGAAATAGGGATAGGCCGCGGCCACGAATACGGCCGTGAAGGCGAACTGGACCGCCAGATCGTTGAGAAAGAAGAGCAGCGAGGCACTGGCTGACAACAACACCAGCGCAAGCACGACGGCCTCCCAGAGATACACCTTGCCGCTCGCGAGAACCCTCTGCGCCGTGCGCTTGACATGTCCATCCACATGGCGATCTGCGATGTCGTTGAGCACGCAACCGGCGGAGCGCATCAGAAACGCGCCCAGTACGAACACCATCAGACGGGGAAGATCGGGCAGCCCGTCAGCAGCAAGCCACAGGGCCCACAGGGTGGGCCACAGCAGCAGCATGGTGCCGATGGGTTTGTCCAGCCGCGCCAGGCGGCCGTAGAGTCCGAGGCGGTATCTAAGCAGCGGCCAGGCGAGCGCTGACATAACGGCTCACACCCTCCTGAACGGTCAGAAACTTCTCCCTGTAGCCAGCCGCCCGGAGTCGGGTCAGATCGGCCTGGGTGTGACTCTGATACTTGCCCTTGAGCGCATCGGGGAAGGGTATGTAGGCAATCTTGCCGGCGCGCACGAGTTGTGCGGTCGACTGACGCCTGAACTCGCGCCTGCCGGCGTGCGCCGCCTCGATGGTGTTGATCACAGCCTGAGCCACATCATTGAAGGTCTGGGCACGGCCGGTTCCGAGATTGAAAATTCCGCTCACACTGTCCCCGGCAAGCACACGATCAAGGAAGTGCAGGTTGACCCTGACCACATCCTCGACGGAAACGAAGTCCCTTTCCTGCTCGCCGTTCTTCCAACCGTCGTGCCCCTCGAACAGGCGCACCTTCCCCTCAGCCATGTACTGGTTGAAGTGGTGATAGGCCACCGAGGCCATACGACCCTTGTGCTGCTCGCGCGGACCATACACATTGAAATAACGAAACC
>CAYYDO010000186.1:0-1158 GCA_964470595.1 uncultured Burkholderiaceae bacterium
GGAATGCTTACCCGGAAACGTTCGCAGACCTCTCCCCCAGCATCTCCAGAAGCCGCGATTCCAGCGATTGCCGCCCCGCCAGGTGCAGGCAGGCGCGATGCTGCTGGGTGCGTGCGGCCTGAAACCGCCCGGCCAGTGAGCGCCATGCGCGATCGAGTTGCACATCCTGATGCGATGCCGCCGGCCGCAGGCCATTCCAGGCCCAGTGCAGATCGGCCAATGGCGCCAGATCGGGGTGCTGGAGGATCTGATGCATCCAGCCGGCAAGCTTGTGGCCATGGGCCAGCTCCTGCTGCCGATAGGGCTGCCAGACAAAGGGCACCTGCCAGGGCCCGGCACTGGCCCAGTGCGCACGCACGAATGAATCCTCGCCACGCACGAAATTCAGATCACAGGCCTGGAGAATCTGATCGAACTCGGGTTGCGGAAACTGCACCCCGGTGGGCCGCCAGAAGGCAAACGAGGAAAATCCGGCGGGCAACTGCTGCTGCAGGCATCGGCGCAGCGTATCCCAGGGGGCATCGGCGTAGCCAAAGGCCATCACCAGAAAGGTGTCCTCACCCACATCGCGACCGGCAAGACGACCACGCCACTGCGCCCGCTGGCGTGCATCGATGTGCCGCCAGCTGCCATGAAGCAGGCCGCCCGTGGCCTGCGAGAAGCCCGGCACGAACCAGCGCCGGCCGCGCGCGGCCGGATGCGCCAGCGCAGGACTTGGCGAGGGCCTGCCGTGCACACCATCGGCCCAGGGTTCGGTGGCCAGGTAGTCCAGCGTGAGCCACGCTGCATGGGCCGGCTGTGCGCGCAGAAAGGCCTGTGGCGGGTCGCAGGCAAAGGCCTCGATCACGGCATCGACGCAGTGCTCTTGCGGCACGCCATCGCGCTCCCAGCGATCGGCCCAGACATTCCAGGGCAGCACCTCCAGGCCCGCCACCCGGTGGCTGCCGCGCAGTTCATCCAGAATGTTGAGCCGATCGATGACCAGCAGCACGCGGGCCACGCCCATCTGGCGCAGCGCCACCGACAGCCGCCAGCAAAAGCCCGCATCGCCGAAGTAATCGACGATGCGGCAGAAGATCGCGATCGAACGCGGATTCACGCGCGCGTCATGCCGACGCCAGCGACTTGCCCACCACCTCGCGCACATCGGGGGAAAGC
>CAYYDO010000186.1:1258-4153 GCA_964470595.1 uncultured Burkholderiaceae bacterium
GCGTCATGCCGACGCCAGCGACTTGCCCACCACCTCGCGCACATCGGGGGAAAGCTGGCCGTCGGCGGCCACCCGCTCGAGCGCCGCCTGCATCGCGGACCGGCGCGCCGGCTCGAAACGCGACCAGCGATCGAGCGCACGCGCCATGCGCGAGGCCAGCTGCGAATTGCGCCGATCGATGGCCAGCACCTGCTCGGCCCACAGGCCGTAGGCCTCGCCATCGGCGCGGTGAAAGCCGGGCAGGTTCTGGTGAAAGAACACACCCAGCAGCGCGCGCACCCGATTGGGGTTGCCGGCGTCGTAGAGGGGATGCGCGAGCAGATCGCGCACACGCACCAGAGCCGATGCATCGAGCATGCTCGCCTGCACGCTGAACCATTTGTCCATCGCCAGCGCATGACCGGCAAAACGCGCGTGGTAATCGGCAAGGGCCTGTGCGGCCTCGGGTGCCTCGGACTCGACCAGCGCCTGCAGTGCCGCCATGCGATCGGTCATGTTGTCGGCGGCGCGCATGCCGGCGAGCAACTGCGCACCGCTGATCTCGCCGGAGAGTGCCAGCCAGTGTCGCGCCAGATTGGCCAGGCTGCGCCGGCCAGTGCTGATGGGATCGGGTGAATAGGCCTGCCCGGGGCGGCTGTGCAACTGATGGTGAATCTGCGCGAGCTCCTCGCGCAGGGCGTGCGCCATGGCCAGACGCAGGCCGTTGCGGGCAGCACGGATGGCAGCGGGATCGATCACCGCGACCTGCTCGGCGATATAGAGCTCGGAGGGTGGTGTGAGGATGGCGGCCTTGTAGCCGTTGTCGAGCGCGGTGTCGGCGGCAATCGCACGAAAGGCGGCCAGCATGTCATCAAGCGATACCGATGCGGGTGCGAGCATGGCCGCGAGCATCAGACGCTGGCCGGCCTCCCATCGATTGAAGGCATCGCTGTCGTGGGCCAGCAGATGCAGCAGTTGCGTCGTGTCCTGCTCGAAGCGCAAGGCCACCGGCGCGGAAAAGTCGCGCAGCAGCGACGGCACGGGCCGATGGGATGCGCCGAGATACAACTCGGCCGACTCGCCCTGCATGATCAGCATGCCCTGCTCCAGACGGGCCTCGCCCGAGACCGTCGCATGATCGAGCGGGATGTCGCGGCCATCGGGGCCGATCAGGCCGAGTGCCAGCGGAATGGTGAGAGGCAGCCGCGAGGGGCTGCGCGCAGAAATCGATTGCGAGAAGGCCAGGCTGTAACGGCGGGCATCGGCATCCCAGTGCTCGCGCACATGCACCTCGGGTGTGCCCGAGGTGTCGTACCAGCGCATGAAATGCGGAGCACCGGCGCGGCCGTTGGCATCGAACATGGCATTGACGAAGTCTTCGCAGGTCACCGCCTGGCCATCGTGTCGCGCGAAATAGAGATCCATGCCGCGACGAAACCCGTCGACGCCGAGCAGGGTCTGCAGCATGCGAATGACCTCGGCACCTTTCTCGTAGACCGTGGCGGTGTAGAAATTGCGGATCTCCTGATAGCTGTCGGGCCGGATGGGATGCGACATGGGGCCGGCATCTTCGGGAAATTGCGCGGCACGCAGCACACGCACGGAATCGATGCGCCGCACCGCGCGTGCACTTGCGGCCTCGGTGGGCGAGAGCCCCTCGGCGGCCATGTCAGAGGAAAACTCGGAATCGCGAAAGACTGTCAGCCCCTCTTTCAGGGTGAGCTGGAACCAGTCGCGACAGGTGATGCGATTGCCTGTCCAGTTGTGAAAGTACTCGTGGGCCACCACCGATTCGATGCCGTCGTAATCGATATCGGTGGCGGTATCGGGATCGGCCAGAACAAACTTGGTGTTGAACAGGTTCAGGCCCTTGTTCTCCATGGCGCCGGAATTGAAATCCGGCACGGCCACGATCATGAAGCGTTCGAGGTCGAGCTCCAGGCCGTAGCGGCGCTCGTCCCAGAAGATGGCCCGCTTGAGCGACGCCATGGCAAAGCCGGCCTGGGCGATATCCTCGGCGCGGGTATGGACCTGCAGCAGGGCCTTGCGACCACTGGCCGTGGTGATGGTGTCCTCGATGCGGTCGAGTTGCGCGGCCACCAGTGCAAACAGATAGCTCGGTTTGGGAAAGGGATCCTGCCAGTGGCACTCGTGCACACCGCCGCCGAGATCGCGCTCGGCAAGCAGATTGCCATTGGAGAGCATGACCGGGAACTGCGCGCGCGACCCGCGCATGACCACATCGTAGGTGGCCATGACATCGGGGCGGTCCAGAAAATAGGTGATGCGGCGAAAGCCCTCGGACTCGCACTGGGTGAAGAGCCCCCCGCGCGAGGCATACAGACCCATCAGGGCGGTGTTGGCAGTGGGATCGAGCAGGGTCTCGATGCGCAGATGGCAGGTGCGCGGCAAGGCATGCAGGCGCAGCTGCTGGGGCGAATGATCGAAGGCGTCTGCCGGCAGCGTCTGCCCATCGACAGCCACCGATACCAGTTGCAGTTCATCACCGGCCAGCAGCAGTTCGGCGCTGTCGCCGACCTGCTCCACGCGGTATTCGGCGATCACGCGGGTGGCGTGCAGATCGAGGGTGAAATCGAGGCGCACCGATGCGATGCGGTGCGTGGGCGGCTGGTAATCCTGGCGGCGTGTGATCTGGGGCAGCGCCGGTGTGCTGATGGAATCGCGTGCGTGCATGGATGTCTGCCTAGGTGTGATAGCCGGTAACGCGTTGCACCTCGTTGCGTGAACCAAGGAACACCGCCACGCGTTGGTGAAGTTTTTCCGGGGAAAGTTCCAGCATGCGCGCATGGCCATTGGTCACCATGCCGCCGGCCTGCTCGACCACGAAGGCCATGGGATTGGCCTCGTACATCAGACGCAGCTTGCCGGGCTTGCCCGGCTCGCGGGCATCACGGG
>CAYYDO010000187.1:0-4091 GCA_964470595.1 uncultured Burkholderiaceae bacterium
GACCCTCAAGGAGGGCGCCACCGTCACCGGCGTGGTCAAGAACATCACCGACTACGGTGCGTTCATTGACCTCGGCGGTATCGACGGCCTGCTGCACATTACCGATATGGCCTGGCGTCGCGTGCGTCACCCCTCGGAAGTGCTCACGGTCGGTCAGGAAGTCACTGCACGCGTACTGCGCTTCGATCAGGACAAGAACCGTGTGTCCCTCGGCGTCAAGCAACTGGGCGATGATCCATGGGACGGCATCGGTCGCCGCTACCCCCAGGGTTCGCGTCTCTTCGGCAAGGTCACCAACATCACCGACTACGGTGCGTTTGTCGAGATCGAGCCCGGTATCGAGGGCCTGGTGCACGTGTCCGAAATGGACTGGACCAACAAGAACGTCAACCCCGGCAAGGTGGTTCAGGTGGGCGACGAGGTCGAGGTGATGGTGCTCGAGATCGACGGCGATCGTCGTCGCATTTCGCTCGGCATGAAGCAGTGCCGTGCAAATCCCTGGCAGGAGTTTGCCGGTTCGCATGGCAAAGGCGACAAGGTTCGCGGCCAGATCAAATCGATCACCGACTTTGGTGTGTTTATCGGTCTGCCCGGAAACATCGACGGTCTCGTGCACCTGTCGGACCTCTCCTGGAGCGAGACCGGAGAAGAGGCCGTGCGCAACTTCAAGAAGGGCGACGAGCTCGAAGCCGTCGTCCTGGCGATTGATGTCGATCGTGAGCGCATTTCGCTCGGTGTCAAGCAACTCGACGGAGACCCCTTCACCTCCTATGCATCGCGATTCGAAAAGGGTGCAGTCGTCAAGGGCACGGTGAAATCGGTCGATGCCCGTGGCGCCGTGATCACGCTCGATTCCGACGTCGAGGGCTATCTGCGTGCGTCCGAGATCTCCCGTGAGCGGGTCGAGGATGCCAGCAAGATCATGGCCGAGGGCGATACCGTCGAGGCGATGATCGTCAACGTCGATCGCAAGACCCGTTCGATCAATCTCTCCATCAAGGCAAAGGATTCCGCCGAGGCGGCAGAGACCATGCAGAAGATGGCCGCCGAGAGCAGCGCATCATCGGGCACCACAAGTCTCGGTGCCTTGCTGCGGGCCAAACTCGACGACCAGCAGTCGAAAGAGTGAGTCTGATCGCAGTCTGAGACGCCTGGGGCGCGGTCATGACCAAGTCGGAACTGATCGCTCGGCTTGCCGAGCGGTTGAACCAGCGCGGAACGCCTCTGGCGGCTCGTGATTGCGAGTTTGCCGTCAAGACACTTCTCGATGCCATGGCCGAGGCGCTTGGCCACCGGCATCGCATCGAGATACGCGGTTTTGGAACGTTTTCGCTCTCCTACCGGCCCGCTCGGGTCGGCAGGAATCCGAAGTCGGGTGCCCAGGTGCGTGTTCCTGAAAAACGGGTGCCGCATTTCAAGCCCGGCAAGGATCTTCGCGAGCGCGTCGACCTCCCGGGTCGCTGAGACTTGCCGGGTCGGCATATGCGCCTGCTGTCGCTGATCCTGCGAATCGCCGTTTTCGGACTGGTTCTGGTGTTCGCGCTAGCCAACACGGAATCCGTCTGGCTCACCCTGCTGCCCGGTGTCCCCGGTCTTGCCTTTCAGGCCCCGTTGGCCGTCTGGCTTCTGGCCGCTTTTGCCGCGGGCGTCGCAATGTGTCTGCTGGTTCTGATGCCCACGCTGGTCGTGGCGTGGCGGCGCGAGAAACGGGAGTCCTGATCCTTGGAAATCGATCTCCTCTGGCTGATCCTGCTGCCGATTCTTTTTGCCCTCGGCTGGATCACGGCCCGATATGACCGCGGCCAGCAGCGTCGCGAGGCCCGACATGTTCCGCGCGACATTCTCGATGCGATGTCGGCGCTGCTCGCGGATGACCCCCAACGGGCGACTGACAGTTTGCTCTCGGCTGCCCGATCGGCACCTGACGCCCCAGACCTTCATCGGGCTGTCGGCAATCTGTACCGCCGTCGGGGTATGACGGACAGGGCTATCGAGGTACACGAGACAGCATTGCGCAATCCCGAACTCGATCCCGCGGGCCGGCGCGCCATGATGCTTGACCTCGGTCGGGATTATCTTGCTGCAGGCCTGTTTGATCGGGCCGAGGACATGCTCGTCGATGTGGTGACCTTGTCGCTTCGGGGTGGAACTGACGCGGAACTCGAGGCCGCCCATCAAGCCCGTGTGCTCCTGGTGCGTATTGCCGAGCGCACCCGGGATTGGCAGCGTGCCTTGCAGTGGTTGCTCGATGCCCGCAAGAACGGCGGCTGGCCGGATGACGACAGATTTCATCAGTTGGCCGGGCATTTCTGTTGTGAGCTTGCCGAGATGGCATTGCACGCCGAGGACAATGCCCGCGCTCTGGAGTGGCTGACTCTGGCCGAGGAGCATCCTTCGCCGGGGCCTGCCCGGCGGCTTGCGGGGATTCGTGCCCGAATGGTGCGAAACGATGTCGCAACCCCCTCGCAAGTCACTGCGCCGGCCGAGCCCCGGACATGCATGGTTTGCGGGTTTCGCTCACGGCAGGGTGGCTGGCAGTGTCCCGGATGCCATGCATGGGACAGTTTCGGGGTGACAACATGAACAGGGATTTTCGCGATCGCCGGATTCTCGTGGTGGGCGATGTCATGCTGGATCGTTACTGGTTCGGCGAGGTCGACCGGATTTCTCCGGAGGCTCCGGTTCCGGTCGTACGTGTGCAGACCACCGATGAGCGCCTTGGGGGTGCAGCCAATGTGGCACGCAATATCGCATCCCTGGGGGCCTGCGCCACGCTGATGGGGGTTGTGGGCGCCGATGAGGCGGGTCGTGCCGTGCACGACCTGATTCGTTCTGCGGGTATCGAGGATCAGGTCTTCGACGATTCCCAGGCGCACACGACGGTCAAACTTCGTGTCATTGGGCGCCAGCAGCAGCTGGTGCGTGCCGATTTCGAATCCCTGCCGGACCATGAAGTCCTGCTGGAGAAACGCGACCAGTTCAAGGCCCTGCTGCCGTCGGTACAGGCCGTCATCCTGTCCGACTATGGCAAGGGTGGCTTGCTGCACATCCAGGACATGATCGCTGCCGCCGTGCACCAGGGCGTGATGGTGCTGGTCGATCCCAAGGGCGACGACTACGCGCGTTACCGTGGCGCGACCTTGCTCACACCCAATCGTTCGGAGTTCGCCCAGGTTGTCGGGCGCTGGCGCTCGGAAGCCGAGATGATTGAAAAAGCCCACCGCCTGCGGGAGTCGCTGGATATCCGTTACCTCCTGGTGACCCGTTCCGAGGAGGGAATGAGTCTGTTCGGGCTGCGTGATGGCCAACCATTTGCAACCCATATCGCAGCCCGTGCACGTGAGGTGTTCGATGTCAGTGGCGCTGGTGACACCGTGATTGCTACCCTGGCTGTCATGCTTGCCGGGGGCGCATCCATGGTTCAGGCAATGGAGTGGGCCAATCGGGCCGGCGGTATCGTGGTGGGCAAACTCGGCACCGCGACCGTCACACCAGAGGAACTTTTTTCGGAAGATCTCCCATGACCATCATCGTTACCGGTGCCGCGGGCTTCATCGGCAGCAACCTCGTCAAGGCGCTCAATCTCAGGGGCGAGACACGGATCATTGCTGTCGACGATCTTTCCGAGGCCGACAAATGCCGCAACCTCGTCGATTGCGAACTTCAGGATTACCTCGACAAGCGCGAGTTTCTTGACCAGGTGCTTGGTGGCGAATTTGGAAAGCTCTCCGGTGGCAAGGCCGGTCGAAACCCCCGCGGCATTCGGGCTGTCCTGCATCAGGGCGCCTGTTCGGACACCATGGAGACCGATGGCCGCTTCATGATGGAGAACAATTTCCGTTATTCGCGCATTCTGCTCGACTGGGCCCAGCGCCATCGTGTGCCCTTCCTGTATGCATCATCGGCGGCCGTGTATGGCGCAAGCAGGGAGTTTCGTGAAGAGCGTCAACTCGAGGCACCGCTGAATGTCTACGGCTACTCCAAATTCCTCTTCGATCAGATGGTGCGCCCCATGTTGTCATCGGGTGTCGATGGCGGGCTCACCGCACCCGTGATCGGGTTTCGTTATTTCAATGTGTATGGTCCGCGGG
>CAYYDO010000188.1:0-4041 GCA_964470595.1 uncultured Burkholderiaceae bacterium
CGCCGAACACCAGGTTGTCGAGACGCTCGCGGGCGGCCAGCCCGGTCGCACCCATCGATTCGGGTTCGTCCATCTCGCCGTCGCCGCAGAAGGCCCAGACCTTGCGCTCTTCTGTATCGGCCAGACCGCGCGCATGCATGTACTTGAGGAACCGGGCCTGATAGATGGCCAGCAGCGGACCCAGCCCCATGGACACAGTGGGAAACTGCCAGAACTCCGGCATCAGCTTGGGATGCGGATAACTGGAGAGCCCCTTGCCATCCACCTCGCGACGGAAGTTGACGAGCTGCTCCTCGCTGATCCGGCCCTCCAGGAATGCACGGGCATACACCCCCGGCGATGAATGCCCCTGGATGAAGAGCAGATCCTGCCCCCTGGGGTGTTCGGGACCCTTCCAGAAGTGGTTGAAGCCCACCCCGAGCATGTTGGCAAGCGACTGGAAACTGGAGATGTGCCCGCCGAGGTCACCCTCGCCGCGATTGGCCCGCACGACGGTGGCCATGGCGTTCCAGCGCATCCACGAGCGCAACCGCTCCTCGTACTCGAGATTGCCCGGGAAAGGTTCTTCCAGCCCGGCCGGGATCGTGTTGACATAGGCCGTGTTGGCCGAGAAGGGCACGAAGCCGCCGCTTCTGCGGGTCTTGTCGATCAGCGTCTCGAGCAGAAACTGGGCACGCTCCGGGCCCTCGCGCTCGATGACGGCCTCCAGAGCGTCGAGCCACTCGCGCGTCTCGACTTCATCCATATCCGTACGTTGCGGTTCGGCCATCGTCTCCTCCTTGTGGTGTGATGTGAACATTGTCCAAATGGATGAGAGAAGCCGCAAGTTGTTTTTCGCATTACGACACAGTTTTTCATATTACAAAATATTGTCATGAATATCTCCCAGCCCCGCCCGTCGCGAAGCCGCTTCCGCCCCCTCGCTCCGGTCGCCATCCCCTCGGTGCGCGCACTGCGATGGGCACTCGTCACCCCCCTCGTGGCCCTGATTGCCCTGGCGACTCTGATGGGTGTCTCCATCTGGTACCTCACCACAGCGGAGGCCGAGCAAAGACAGCAGGCTCTGGTGCGCGATGTGAGCAATGTCCAACAGACCATTCGTGAAGATCTGCGACGCGATGAGGATGATCTGAGGGATATCGGACGGCAGATGCTGGCAAGGCCCTCTGCGACAGAATTCAAGCGACTGGCCGAAGGCTTTTTCCCGCGCAGCCAGCGCGCGGTGTTCGTCGTGTGGGTGGACAGGAATGCGGTGATCAGAGCCATCCAGACCTCGCAGGGCATCCCCCGTCAGAGTTTCGGACAGCCCGGCAGCATCCTGTCACGACCGGCGAGCCGGCAGGCTTTCGACTACGCGCTGAGCGGTCGCAAGCCCGCGTTCTCGGAACCCATCGCAGGCCGCGAGTCCGATGTCGAGATCGACCTGCACATCCCGCTGATCTCGGAGGCGGGACCGCAGGGCACCCTGGTCGTTACCTATTCCCTGCCCAGCCTGCTGCTGTCTGCCGTATCGAGCAATATCAGCAACCGTGTCGCCTTTGCCTTCGTCGATGCGGCCGGGCAGACACTCACGCAAACCCGCAGCATCGACTTCGAGGGAAGCACCCCCTATTACGAGGCGATTGCCGAGCCCCTGCCCGCATCCCTTCGCCTGCGCGCCACCAGCATCCAGCCCTTCAGTTCGCTCTACATCGATGTGATCACGGTGCTGATCGCTGGTCTGATTCTGCTGGCGGTGATCAGCCAGATTGCCGTCTGGCGCAACACCCGCGAGCGCATCGGGATCGAGCGCGTCCTTGCAGAGGAAACGGCCTTTCGCCGGGCCATGGAAAATTCGATGTCCACCGGGATGAGGGTGATCGACCTCGCCGGCGTCATCACCTATGTGAATCCGGCCTTCTGTCGCATGGTGGGCTTCACGGCCGAGGAACTGACCGGCCATGCCGCCCCCTATCCTTACTGGCCACCCGATTCCTCCGAGCAGCTGCAGCGCACACTCGAACGGATGCTTACCGGCGAGAGCCCACCCTCGGCGCTGCCGATTCACATCATGCGCAAGGACGGAACACGATTGATCGTACGCATGTACACATCACCCCTGATCGATCAGTCCGGGAAGCAGACAGGCTGGATGACCTCGGTCACCGATATCTCGGAGCAGACGCGCATTCGCCAGGAACTGGCGCAGGCGCAGGAGCGCTTCATCACCGTTTTGCAGGCGCTTGATGCGGCTGTGTCGGTTGCTTCCCTGCCGCCCGGAGAAGATCTGCTGTTTGCCAATCAGGCCTACAAGAAGTGGTTTGGCAACTCCCTCGCCGATGGACACCGCGCCCTGTCCGACAACCTGCGGGGACCATGGGCCGATGTCCGCGAAGTGTTCAGCCCGCAGGTCCAGCGCTGGTTCGAGGTGAGGATGCGCAGCATCAAGTGGGTGGATGGCAGAGCGGTGGAACTGATGGTGGCGACCGACATCACCCAGGAGCGCGCCAACGAACAGGCGCAGCGCGAGCAGCATGAGCGACTGCAACAGACTGCGCGGCTGGTCACGATGGGCGAAATGGCCTCATCGCTTGCCCACGAACTGAATCAGCCCCTGACGGCAATTGCCAACTACACCTCGGGTGCCGTGTCGCGCATTCGGATGGCAACTGCGCGAGGCGAGCATCTTGTGGTCGATGAACTGATCGACATGCTCGGCAAGACCGCCCGCCAGGCCGAGCGAGCCGGTCAGGTGATCCGGCGCATTCGCGGCTTCGTCAAGCGCAGCGACCCCATCCGCAAACCGAGCGATGCACGGACCATCATGGCCGACGCCATTGGTCTGGCAGAGATCGACGCCCGTGAGCAGGGCATCACCATCGAGCAGGAGATCGACAAGGGGTTGCCGATGCTGAATGTGGATCCGATCCTCATCGAGCAGGTGCTGCTGAACCTCGTCAAGAACGGTCTCGAGGCCATGCGTCAATCCGCGGACCGCAGGCTGACGGTCAATGTCGCGATGGAAGATCACCAGGTCGTTTTCTCGGTGCGGGATCGCGGCCACGGCATTCCGGAAGCCGTTCGGGGACGGCTCTTCGACTCGTTCTACACCACCAAGACGGACGGCATGGGGATGGGTCTGAACATCTGCAGATCCATCATCGAATCCCACCAGGGTCGCCTGTGGTTCGAGCACAACCCCGATGGCGGCTGCACATTTCGGTTTACATTACCGGTATAGGCAACAGGGGAGGACTGCAGGCGCCCTCCCCCGGTCAGGATTCGTTCGGAGGACAGCAGGTCATGAGTGCACATCCAGGGGCATTTCGCGCAGCCACCCCGGAAATCGTCTACGTGGTCGACGACGACGAAGCCGTACGCGATTCCCTCCGTTGGCTGCTCGAAAGCCAGGGGTTCCGCATCTCCGCCTTCGACAGCGCCGAGCGATTCCTCGCATCCCTGCCTGCGGGAACCACCGGCCCCATTTCCGGTTGCCTGATTGCCGATGTCCGCATGCCCGGCATGTCGGGAACCGAACTTCACGATGAGCTCATCCGTCGCGGCATCCAGCTGCCGCTGATCTTCATTACCGGTCACGGATCGGTCCCCATGGCGGTCAGCAGCATGAAAAAGGGGGCAGTGGACTTCCTCGAAAAACCATTCAATGACGAGCAGTTGTGCATGCTGGTCGCCAGCGCCTTCGAAAAGGTTCGCGATGACGGTTCACGAAGCGTGCTCTCCAAGCGGGCCCAGGAGTTGCTCGCCCGGCTCACCCCCCGCGAGGAACAGGTGCTCGATCGCATCGTTGCCGGCCGTCTCAACAAACAGATCGCCGATGACCTGAACATCAGCATCAAGACGGTCGAGGCCCACCGGGCCAACATCATGGACAAGATCGAGGCACGCACCATGGCCGACCTGATGAAAACTGCGCTGGCGGCCCGCCAGGGATAGTTCCCGGAGCACACCTCGCCTTCGGACGCGGTGATATACTGCGGCCTCTTCAAGCGCCCGTAGCTCAGTTGGATAGAGTACTTGGCTACGAACCAAGGGGTCGTGGGT
>CAYYDO010000189.1:0-2719 GCA_964470595.1 uncultured Burkholderiaceae bacterium
GATATGCCCGTTGCCGCGTACCGGCCCGTCCAGTCGCTGCAGATTGCAGTTGATCACGAAGATCAGATTGTCGAGTTTCTCGCGCGCTGCGAGGGACAGTGCCGCAAGGGACTCGGGCTCATCCATCTCGCCATCGCCAAAGATGCCCCACACACGCCGCCCCTGCGCCGCCGCCAGACCGCGATGCTCCAGGTAACGCATGAAGCGCGCCTGATAGATGGCCGACAGAGGGCCGAGTCCCATGGACCCCGTGGGAAACTGCCAGAAATCGGGCATCAACCAGGGATGCGGATACGATGACAGACCCTGGACCCCACAGCCCTGGGCTTCGATTTCGCGTCGGTAAAAATTCAGATTGCTCTCGGTGAGACGGCCTTCCAGAAATGCCCGCGCGTAGACGCCCGGCGCGGAATGGGGCTGAAAGAACACCGCATCACCGTCGAAGCCATCGCATGGTGCGCGAAAGAAATGCTGAAAACCCACCTCGAAGAGATCGGCTGCCGAGGCATAGCTCGCAATATGTCCGCCGAGTTCTGCCGAGTAGCGGTTGGCACGCACCACCATGGCCAGTGCATTCCATCGCATGATTCCTGCCAGGCGCTCCTCGATCTGCAGGGCCTCCTCGCCACCGGGATAGGATGGCTGCTGATCGACCGGGATGGTGTTGACATAGGGCGTGTTGCGCGAACGCCGCCAGCCCACACCGGACACAGCAGCCACACGACAGATTTCATCGAGAAGAAACGCAGCGCGCTCGGGACCCTCCTGTGTCATCACGGAACGCAGGGCGTCGACCCACTCACGCGTTTCAGTGGGATCTGTATCGGTTGTTTTCGCAATGAGGCTGTGGGGTGACATGTCCATCCGGGCTCTCCAATCAATACCCGGAACTGTATTCGCAGACGACACGCAGATGCTGCCTTATTGACTGAAAAAATTGATCAAATCAGCATAAAATGCTTATTCAAGCAATTTAAAAGAATTTTTATGTCGATTGAACTCGATTCAACAGATCTCAAGATTCTGCGTGTCCTGCAGCAGGACGCCAGCGTAAGCAATGTCGAGCTGGCGGAAAAAATCGGACTCTCGCCATCGCCGACACTGGCCCGTGTCAAGCGTCTCGAATCCACCGGGGTGATCTCCCATGTCGTGGCCCTGGTCGATCCGCATGCATTGGGGCTGAAGGTCAATGTATTCGTGCGCGTTTCGCTGGAAAAACAGGAGTCCGCTGCACTTGAGCGATTCGAGCGTGCGGTCAGCACCTTTGACGATGTCATGGAGGTCTATCTGATGACGGGAGAGGAAGACTATCTGCTTCGCCTGGTAGTGCCCGACCTGCAGGCACTGGAGCGCTTCATCCTGGAACACCTGACGCGCATTCCAGGAATCAAGAACATCCGTTCGAGCTTCGCGCTGAAACAGGTCAAGTACAAGACCGCCCTGCCCATCCGTCGAAGCTGACCTGCTGCGAGGCTCAGGGAAGAACCACCACCTTACCGGGACTCTGACGATCAGAGAGTGCGCGCAGCGCCTCACACGCTTGTGCAAGCCCGACTGTGCGGACCAGAGGCGGTCGCAGCCGCCCGCTGGCCAGCGCTGCGAAGAGTTCCGAGAGTTGCGCATTGGCATTGTCGGCTTCGTGCCTGAAAAGACCATCGAGCACGATGCCCTGAACATCCACCCCACGCAGCAGGATCAGATTGGCCGGAAACTGGGGAATCTCGCCCGAGGCAAAGCCGATCACCAGCAGCCGTCCTCGCCACGCCAGTTGACGCAACGCTGTCTGACTCGCCGATCCTCCCACCATATCGACAACGACATCCAGAGGTCTGCCCGCCAGCGTGGCTTTCAATCGATCACGAAAATCCGGCTGGGTATAGTCGATGCACTGATCGGCGCCATGATCGCGACACAAGGAAAGACGCTCCTGGCTGGATGCGCATGCAATGACATGTGCACCCTGCATCCTTGCCACCTGGATGGCTGCGAGCCCCACGCCTCCTGCGGCTCCGAGCACCAGACAGGTTTCTCCGGCGTGCAGCCGCGCGCGATCGATCAGGCCGAACCAGGCCGTGCCATGCGTGATCAGGCTTGCTGCCGCGGTCACGGGATCGATCGTCGGTGGCAAGGGCCAGGTGAAGGCCGCCTGCGCCCGACAGACCTCGGCGAATCCGCCGTGCTAAGTGAAGGCAACGACCCGATCGCCCGGAGAAAACACCGACACATCGGGTCCGACAGCGATCACCTCGCCCGCCACCTCGGCCCCGGGTGAGAAAGGGACTTCCGGCTTGACCTGATATCGGCCCGCGACGATGAGCGTATCGAGGAAATTCATCCCCGAGGCCTGCACACGGATGGTGACCTCACCGGGACCCGGTTTGGGCTCGGGGTGGTTCTCGGCGAGGACCAGTTCCTCGATCCCCGCAAACTCGCGACACAGGAGCGCACGCATCGACTGAAGCGATCAGGAAAGTTTCAGATCGAAGAGACTGGTCGCCTCGAGATCGAGAACACAGGTGTCATTCTGATTGAGTACCTCCCAGCGCCAGCGCAGAACGCCGAGCGTGGGATTCTTCGATGACAGCCGCTTCTCCAGAACAGTCGCCCGCAAGCGCAGGGCATCGTCGGGACGAACCGGCGCCAGCCACTTCAGATAGGCAAGACCGGGAGAGCCAAAGGATTCCGAACCCACAAGGAAGTGATCCACTGCCTGTCGCAT
>CAYYDO010000189.1:2729-4026 GCA_964470595.1 uncultured Burkholderiaceae bacterium
GCCACACAGGCGGTCTGCCAGCCGCTGGCGATCAGACCGCCGTATGGCCCGTGGTTACAGGCCTGTACATCCACATGAAACCACTGCGGATCATGCTCTTTCGCAAAGGCAATGATGCTCTGCTCGGAGAGCACGGTGGCAGGAGTCGTTGCACACATGCCCTCGGTGAAGTCGGCAAATTTCATGACGGAATCCCGGAGAAAGAGTTCAGGAAACGAATTTTGGCAGACGTTTTTCCTGAATCGCCGTGATGCCCTCCCGGGCGTCGGGCGAGGCGAAACACAGTATCTCGAGGGCTGCCGAATGCTCAAAGGCTGGCCACGCGGCACGCAACCAGTGATTCAGGCTGCGTTTGGTGAAACCCAGGGCCTGTCTGCTTCCAGCAGCCAGTTGCGACGCGACCCTGCGGGCAGTGTCGAGCAGTTCACCATCGGGCACAGACAGGCTGACCAGCCCGATGCGCTCGGCCTGCTCGCCCGACAAAGGCTCGCAGGTCAACAGGTGGTACTTCGCCTTGGCCATGCCGCACAGCAGCGGCCAGATGACCGCAGCATGATCGCCAGCGGCCACACCGATCCGTGTATGGCCGTCGATGATGCGTGCGTGATGCCCGGCAATCGATATGTCGGCGAGAAGCGCCATGGCTGCGCCTGCACCCACAGCCGGGCCGTTGATGGCCGAAATGATCGGCAGGTCGCACTCGATCATGCCCTGCACGATCTCACGCACCTCGCGCAGCACACGCATGCGCGCGGTCTCGCTGTCCAGCATCTCGCGCACCAGTGTCATGTCGCCACCGGCAGAAAAACCCTTGCCGATGCTGCGCAGAAGTATCACCCGGACCTGTGGATCACGGGCCAGCAGGGGCCATATTGCGGCCAGATCGGCATGCCCCCTGGCGTCGGCCGCAGGCATGCGCCCCTCAGGGCCGAGCACCATATCTGCAATACCGTCGTCATGAATGGTGACGGTGAAGGCTGGCGCGTAATCGAGAATTCGCGGCATGAGGTTCTCAGTAGGTCTCGAAGTGGATGCGTCCCTGGGACTTCATCTCGGAGGCCAGCGACTCCCAGTCCAATCCCTGTTTGTGAGCCACATCGCGCAGTGCCAGCACCACACCCTCTTCCATGGCACGCAAGCCGCAGACATAGATGTGTGTGTTGGTGTCGGCCAGCAATGCACCCACATCGGCCGCACGGTCACGCAGTGCATCCTGCACATACCGCTTGGGCTTGCCCGACTCGCGCGAGAACACCAGATTGATATCCATGAAGTCCTTGGGAAGACTCATCAGAGG
>CAYYDO010000190.1:0-3963 GCA_964470595.1 uncultured Burkholderiaceae bacterium
CCGACAGGCCCTGCTGGTTCATCACGATGAATGTGGTCAGAGGCGCAATGATCAGCGTGGCCACCACGATCAGGCTGGAGCGCACATCACCAAGGAAGATGAACAGAACCACGACCACCAGGAAGATGCCCTCCATCAGCACCTTGCCGACTGTCCACAAGGCCGCGTCCACCAGCTCTGTCCGGTCATAGTAGGGAACGATCTGCAGCCCGTCGGGTAGCAGCCCCTTCTCATTGATCTCCTCAACCCGCTCCTTGACCCGGCCCACCACGTCCTTGGCATTGCCGCCCCGGATCATCAGGACGATTCCGGAGACTGCCTCGGTGTAGCCGCCCTTGATGATTGCGCCCTGCCGGACTTCGTGACCGATCTGCACGGTGGCCACGTCCTTCACGAACACTGGCAGACCGCGCTGTTCCTTCACCACGATGTTGCCAATGTCTTCGAGTGTGCGGATGAGACCGACACCACGAATCAGAAACTGTTCATTGACCTGGGGAAGAATTCCGCCGCTGGCATTGGAGTTGTTGTCCGCAATCGCCTGGACGACCTGTTGCACCGACAGCCCGTAATGACGCAGCCGCCCCGGATCGACGAGTGCCTGAAACTGCTTCACATAGCCGCCCTGGGAATTGATTTCGGCCACTCCGGGTATCGAGCGCAGAAGCGGCCTCACCACCCAATCCTGGATGGTGCGTCGCTCGGTGAGTTCCTCTTGCGAGAGGGCGCGCTTGCCGTCGTCCGGGCGCTCCAGCGTGTACTGGTAGACCTCGCCCAGGCCGGTCGATACCGGCCCCAGGATGGGCACGATTCCCGCCGGCATGCGCTGGGTCACTTCGAGCAGGCGTTCCATCACCAGTTGGCGCGCGAAGTAGACATCCGTCTTGTCGGTGAATACGAGCGTGATGATCGACAGCCCGCTCTTGTTGAGCGAGCGCATTTCGGTCAGACCGGGCAGACCGGTCATGGCGATCTCGAGGGGAACGGTGACAAACCGTTCGATTTCCTCGGGAGATCGACCAATGGCTTCCGTGGCGATCTGCACCTGGACATTGGTGACATCCGGAAAAGCGTCGATGGACAGGCGAGTCGCCTCGCGAACGCCAAACCCGCAGATCACGAGTGCGATCACCACCACCAGCAGGCGCTGGCCCAGCGCCGCACGGATCAGATTACCAATCATGGGCGGCTTACTCCAGTTCGGCGCGTTTGCGCTCGTTGTTCAGATGGAAGGCACCCTCCACGACAACCCGTGCTCCCTCCTTCAGGCCGTCGAGTACAGGCCGAAGACCGGAAATGGCGGGTGCGAGCTGAACCGGTACGAGTCTGAACTGACCGGGTTGTTCTTCAACATACACGTGGTCGCGGTCTTTCTCGCGCACCACCGCGCCTGTGGGCACGGCGAGAGTGCGCTCGGAGGCCGCTGCAATCCGCATCGTGGCGAGCATCTGCGGTTTCAGCGTTCTGCCGGTGTTTTCCACTTCGGTACGGATCGTCACCGTGCGGGTGTCCGGATTCACCGTGTCACCCACGAAGATGATGCGTCCGGACCAGCGTTGTTGTCCAAGCGCGGGCACTTCGATCTGCACTCTCTGCCCCACCACGACGGCACGTGCTTTCTGCTCGGGAAGTCCGCCCACGACCCAGACGCGCGACAGATCGGCAACGGTGAAGAGAGGATCTCCCGGAGTGGCTACCTGGCCCTGACTGACCTTGCGTTCGATCACGGTACCAGCCAGGGTGGAAGACACCACCAGATGCGGATGCAGGGTTCCCTTCTGACGCAACTGCGTAATCGATTCCGGGGGAATGCCCATGATCTCGAGCTGATCGGCAGCCGCCTTCAGCTCTGCCGTGGCGATGGCCAGTTCGGACTGCCGACGCTGCAGTTCGGCTGAGCCGATCACATCGGCCTTGAGCAACTGTTGCGCCCGGTCTTCTGCGCGTTCGGCGAGTTCTCTCCCCGAGACTGCGCGCAGATAGGCGAGCTGGGCCTGCGTGAGTTCGGGACTGCTGACATGCGCCATGGGTTGTCCAAGGGCCACCCGATCGCCCACATCCATCAGCACTGCGGTGACACGTCCGGTCACAGCCGCTCCGATACGGGCGAGACGCTGTTCATTGGCCTCGATACGTCCGGAGACCTCCTGCACCTCGGCGAGATCGTGCATCTGGATCGCTTCTGCCTTGAATCGGCCTGCCATATCGGGGCGTACCTTGACCAGTGTCGAATCCTCGCCCTCCGCTGCGCTGCCTTTGGTGGCGGATGCGGCTGTCTTGCCATCCGCGGAAGTCGCGCTGCGCTGGCCGTCGCCGCATGCGGTCAGCACCAGGGTGGTGGATATGGCGAGCGCCGTGTGTCGGGCGATGCGCCAGACAGCGGGTCGGGTGTGATGGGTCGAATCGATCGTGGGAGTCATGGTGTTTCCTGATGCAGGGTTCTGAAGCAAGGCAGGCAGGCGTCTGCCTAGCTTTGCTTGTCGGTGTAGCGGCCTTCGAGCCGCTCGATTTCAATCTGTGCAGCCTGGGCCTCGAAACGGGCCAGGATCAGGTCGGCGCGCAAGGCACGCAGAACGCGTTGTGCATCCAGCACATCCAGGATGCCGCGTTCACCGAAACGCCAGGCGGCTTCCGCGATGCGCACTGCCGCTTCGGCTTCACGCAGTGCGCCCTGACTCAGAGCCCGTACCCGGGCCTGCGCCATTTCGAGGGCCTTGCTGGCGATCAGCCATTCCTGTGCGATCTCCTGACGTCTGCCTTCCAGACTGGCCAGTGCACGCATGCGTTCGGCCTGTGCCTCTGCAATCGGACCCTGGCGCCGGTCGAGCAGAGGCAAGGTGACGCTCAGACCGACGATGTTCTGATGCATGTCGGGCTCGCGATTGCGTGTGACCAGTACATCCACCGAGGGCACCACACTCGCGCGCGCCTGATTGACGAGTTCCTCCGCGCGGCGCAGATTATGAGCAAGCACCTGCAGCTCGGGGTTGCTCTCCAGTTGCCTGTCTGGAAGTGGGCGCGACGACCTTTCGATCGCATCGCTGGAAGGCAGGGGGGCGAGGCTCCAGCGTTCGGGCAGGGTTCCGCCGGCGAGGCGGTTCAGCGCAATGCGCACCTGATCGGCCAGCATCGCCGATTGCTCGACGCGCTGGCGGGCGGTGATGATTTCCGCGTCCGCCTTGATCAGGTCGTAGCGGGGTGCCTCGCCGATTTCAACGCGGCGTCGGATCCGGTCGCGCACCTGTTCGAGCAGGGCGAGCGAGTCGGCAAATGCGCGGGATTCCTCCTCGCGCAGAAGCATTTCAAGGGCCAGTACCCGAACACGCGCCGAGACATTGTTGAACAGCGTCTGGCGAACCTGACCCGCCACACCGACGCCCGCATCGGCAGCGGCCCGTCGGGCCTGACGCAGCCATGGATTTTCAAGGGGCTGGGCCAGTGTGGCCGTGCTGGCCGTGCCGCTCAGCCCGGAGGGCTGGGGGCGAAAGGTGCCTGACTGCCAATCCACGCGGGGATTGGGCAGCGCGCTGGCAGTCATGGTGGCTGCACGCGCTGCCTCGACCGCGAATGCAGCCGCCTTGAGATCGGCATTGGCAGCCACAACCCGGGTGACCAGGTCATCGAGCGAGAGGGTCGGGCCCGCTGCCCGAAGCGTCGGCGAAACAGTCAAGGCACTTCCTGCAAGCAGCAGTGCGGTCAGAAAACGTCGTGGGGTGAGGGCATTCATTTGAGGGGTCAACGATCGGCGGAGGGCTTGGCGGCCCCGGTCACAACACAATGGGGCCGGCGAGATAACTAAAAAATAAGATGGAAACGAAACAACATTCCTATTTTTTCGAACCAAGAAGAATTTCCTTCACCAGGGGATGGTGTTGGGAGCGCCGGGTGTACACCGCATGCACATCCTCGGTGATGTCGGATTCTGCCAGCAGGCGCAGACCGCGCATCAGGTTCAGGTCCTCC